>JBEOKH010000521.1:0-16166 GCA_040275625.1 Thauera sp.
CGTCGAGCACATAGGCCACGCCGCCCGACATGCCCGCGGCGAAGTTGCGCCCGGTCTGGCCAAGCACGACCACGGTGCCACCGGTCATGTACTCGCAGCCGTGGTCGCCCACGCCTTCCACCACCGCGGTGGCGCCGGAGTTGCGCACCGCGAAGCGCTCGCCCGCCACGCCGGCGAAGTAGACCTCGCCCTCGGTCGCACCGTAGAGCACGGTGTTGCCGACGATGATGTTCTCCGGCGTATTGCCGCGGAACTCGGCCTTCGGGCGCACGATGATGCGCCCGCCCGAGAGGCCCTTGCCGACGTAGTCGTTGCCCTCGCCCACCAGCTCGAGCGTCATGCCGCGCGCGAGGAAGGCGCCGAAGCTCTGCCCGGCGGTGCCGTTGAGGCGGATGTGGATGGTGTCGGACGGCAGCCCGGCGTGCCCGTAGCGCGCCGCGACCTGGCCCGCCAGCATGGCGCCGACGGTGCGGTTGATGTTGCGCACCGGCAGGTCGATATTGACCTTCTCGCCCTTCTCGAGCGCTGGCCTGGCGAGCGCGATGAGCTGGTTGTCGAGCGCCTTGTCGAGGCCATGGTCCTGGGTCTCGGCGTGCAGGCGCGGCACTTCGGCGGGCACGGGCGGCAGGTAGAAGATGCGCGAGTAGTCGAGGCCCCGCGCCTTCCAGTGCGAGATGCCCTTCTTCATGTCGAGCAGGTCGGCGCGGCCGATCAGCTCGTCGAAGCTGCGCACGCCGAGCTGAGCCATCAGCTCGCGCACTTCTTCGGCGACGAAGAAGAAGTAGTTCACAACGTACTCGGGCTGGCCGGAGAAGCGCGCGCGCAGCACCGGATCCTGGGTGGCGACACCGACCGGGCAGGTGTTGAGGTGACACTTGCGCATCATGATGCAGCCTTCGACGACCAGCGGCGCGGTCGCGAAGCCGAACTCGTCGGCGCCGAGCAGGGCGCCAATGACGACGTCGCGACCGGTCTTGATCTGGCCGTCGACCTGCAGACGGATACGCGAGCGCAGGCGGTTGAGCACCAGAGTCTGCTGGGTTTCGGCGAGGCCGAGCTCCCACGGCGAACCGGCGTGCTTGATCGAGCTCCACGGCGAGGCGCCGGTGCCGCCGTCATGACCGGCGACCACGATGTGGTCGGCCTTGGCCTTGGCCACGCCCGCCGCCACCGTGCCGATGCCGATCTCGGACACCAGCTTGACCGAGATGCTCGCCGCCGGGTTGGTGTTCTTAAGGTCGTGGATGAGCTGTGCGAGGTCCTCGATCGAGTAGATGTCGTGATGGGGCGGCGGCGAGATGAGGCCGACGCCCGGCACCGAGTGGCGCAGGAAGCCGATGTACTCCGAGACCTTGTGGCCGGGCAGTTGGCCACCCTCGCCGGGCTTGGCGCCCTGGGCCATCTTGATCTGGATCTGGTCGGCGTTGACCAGGTATTCGGTGGTAACGCCGAAGCGGCCCGAGGCCACCTGCTTGATCGCCGAGCGCAGCGAGTCGCCGGCATTGAGATCGAGGTCGCGCGCGATGCGGTTCTCGCCGATCACCTGCGACAGCTTGATCGCCTCGGTGAGCGCCTTGAAGCGCATCGGGTCTTCGCCGCCTTCGCCGGTGTTTGACTTGCCGCCGATGCGGTTCATCGCCACCGCCAGCGTGGTGTGCGCCTCGGTGGAGATCGAGCCGAGCGACATCGCGCCGGTGGCGAAGCGCTTGACGATCTCCCTGGCGGGCTCGACCTCGTCGAGCGGCACCGGGGTGGTCGCGGCCTTGAGCTCGAACAGGCCGCGCAGCGTCATGTGGCGGCGGCTCTGGTCGTTGATGATCTTCGCGTATTCCTTGTAGGTGTCGTACTTGCCCGAGCGCGTCGAGTGCTGCAGCTTGGCGATCGCATCCGGCGTCCACATGTGCTCTTCGCCGCGGGTGCGGAAGGCGTATTCGCCGCCGGCATCGAGCATGTCGTGCAGCACCGGGTCGGTCGAGAAGGCGGCCTTGTGCAGGCGGATGGACTCTTCCATCACCTCGAACACGCCGATACCCTCAACCTGGCTGGTGGTGCCGGTGAAGTACTTGTCGAGCAGCGCCTGCTTGAGGCCGACCGCCTCGAAGATCTGCGCCCCGGTGTAGGACATGTAGGTCGAGATGCCCATCTTGGACATGACCTTCATGAGCCCCTTGCCGACGGCCTTGACGAAGTGCTTGACAGACTTGGCTGCGGCTTCCGCGTCGTCGGCCAGATGCGCCAGGGTCTCGAGCGCCAGGTAGGGGTGCACGGCTTCGGCGCCGTAACCCGCGAGCACCGCGAAGTGATGGATCTCGCGCGCCGAGCCAGTCTCGACCACCAGGCCGGTGCGGGTGCGCAGGCCCTTCTCCACCAGGTGCTGATGGATGGCCGACAGCGCCAGCAGCGCGGGAATCGCGATGCGGTCGGCCGCCAGCTTGCGATCGGACACGATCAGGATGTTGGTACCGCCCAGCACCGCGTTCTCGGCGTCGGCGCACAGCGAGGCGAGGCGCGCCTCGACGCCCTCGTTGCCCCATGCGGCCGGATAGCAGATGTCCAGCTCGGCGGAGCGGAACTTGTTCTGCGTGTAGCGCGCGATGTTGCGGATCTTGGCCATGCCCTCGAAGTCGAGCACCGGCTGGCTCACCTCGAGGCGGAACGGCGGGTTGATCTCGTTGATCTCGAGCAGGTTGGGGCGCGGGCCGATGAAGGACACCAGCGACATCACCATCTGCTCGCGGATCGGGTCGATCGGCGGGTTGGTGACCTGCGCGAAGAGCTGGCGGAAGTAGTTGTAGAGCGGCTTGTTCTTGGTCGACAGCACCGCCAGCGGCGAGTCGTTGCCCATCGAGCCGGTGCCTTCCTCGCCGGACTTGCCCATCGGCTCGAGGATGAACTTGATGTCTTCCTGGGTGTAGCCGAAGGCCTGCTGGCGGTCGAGCAGCGGCGCGACGCGCTCGTCGGCGGCGGCGGCATCGACGATCGCCGGCGCGTCGAGGGTGTCGAGCTTGATGTTGATGCGGCGCAGCCAGTCGGCGTAGGGACGGGCGTTGGCGAGCGACTCCTTGAGCTCCTGATCGCCGATGATGCGACCCTGCTCCATGTCGATCAGGAACATCTTGCCCGGCTGCAGGCGCCACTTCTTGACGATCTTGCTGTCGGCGATCGGCAGCACGCCGGATTCCGAGGCCATCACCACGAGGTCGTCGTCGGTGACCAGGTAGCGCGCCGGGCGCAGGCCGTTGCGGTCGAGGGTGGCGCCGATCTGGCGGCCGTCGGTAAACGCCACCGCCGCGGGGCCGTCCCACGGCTCCATCATCGCCGCGTGGTACTCGTAGAAGGCACGGCGCTTCTCGTCCATCTGCGTGTGAGACTCCCAGGCCTCGGGAATCATCATCATCATCGCGTGGGCGAGCGAGTAGCCGCTCATCACCAGCAGCTCGAGCGCGTTGTCGAACGAGGCCGAGTCGGACTGCCCGGGATAGATCAGCGGCCAGATCTTCTGCAGGTCATCGCCGAGCAGCGGCGAATGCACGCCCTTCTCGCGCGCGCGCATCCAGTTGTAATTGCCGCGCAGGGTGTTGATCTCGCCGTTGTGGGCGATGTAACGGAACGGGTGGGCGAGGTTCCACTTCGGGAAGGTGTTGGTCGAGAAGCGCTGATGCACCAGCGACAGCGCCGATACCGCGCGCTTGTCGAGCAGGTCGGGGTAGTACTCGCCGACCTGGTTGGCGAGCAGCAGGCCCTTGTAGTTCACGGTGCGCGCCGAGCACGACACCATGTAGAACTCCTTGCCGTGCTTGAGCTTGAGCGCGCCGATGGCGTTGGCCGAGCGGCGGCGCACGACGTAGAGCTTGCGCTCGAGCGCCTCGGTGACCATGACGTCGGGGCCGCGGCCGATGAAGATCTGGCGGATCACCGGCTCCATGGCCTTGACCGTCGGCGACATCGGCATGTCGCGATTGACCGGCACGTCGCGCCAGCCGAGCACGACCTGGCCTTCGCCCACCACCGCACGCTCGATCTCTTCCTCGCAGGCGAGGCGCGAGGCCGCTTCCTTGGGCATGAACACCATGCCGACGCCGTACTCGCCGGCCAGCGGCAGGCTGACGCCCTGCTGCGCCATCTCTTCGCGGTAAAGCTGGTCGGGGATCTGGATCAGGATGCCGGCGCCGTCGCCCTGCAGCGGGTCGGCACCGACCGCACCGCGGTGGTCGAGGTTCTTCAGGATCTCGAGGCCCTGCAGAACGATGTCATGACGTTTCTCGCCCTTGATGTGGGCGATGAAACCCACGCCACAGGCATCGTGTTCATTGGCGGGGTCGTACAGACCCTGCTTTTGGGGCAGATCCATCTTCATTTCCTCAAACGACACGCAAGATCAAGCGCACAGAAACCGGAAAACCTTGCGCCGGGGCAAGGGCCGAAAAACCGAACGCGCACAAAAAAGCCGGGCGCGCGCGCACCGGCTTTGTAGTCTGCACCAACATGGTGCAGAAACAGCGAACAACGGGGTCGAAGGGCAGCCTTTCCAGGCCTGATGCACCATTTTGGACACTACCGTTCTGCTCGCTGCGGTCGAAAAACTATACCCCCCAACGCGCGCCGGATTCAACAGTTTTTTTGCACTGCGGCACACGGCGAAAACCCCATCCCCCGCGGTTTCTGTGGGAGCGCCGGCAGGCGCGAAAGCAGCGGTGCCGGTGATGACGCGCGTCGGATGGCGAACCTTGGCTGTACGAGCGACGCCCTCCCTCAATAAATTTCCCCCACCGCGAACAGGCGCCGGTGCTCCTTCATCGCGTAGCGGTCGGTCATGCCGGCGATGTAGTCGGCGATGGCGCGCGGCTTGTCCTCGCACGCCATCGCCTGGTACTGCGGCGGCAGGATGTGGGGGTCTTCGGTGAAGGCGGTGAACAGGTCGCCGACGATGCGGCGCGCCTTGTTGGTCATGCGCAGCACCTGATAGTGGCGATAGAGCTTGTCGCGCAGGAAGACCTTGAGCTCGCGCAGGCGCGCCAGCAGCACATCGGAATACGCCACCAGGCGCGGCGCGGCGTGTACGTCGGCGAGCGTCTCGACACCCTCGGCGGCGATGTTGGCGCGAGTCTGCTCGATGAGGTCGATCACCATCAGGTGGATCATGCGCCGCACGGTCTCGTTGATCAGCTTGCGCCCGGCCAGCCCCGGCCAGCGCGCCTCGACCTCGCGCCGCTGCGCGGCGAAGATCGGCACCTCGTCGAGCTGCTCGAGGGTGATCAGGCCCGAACGCAGGCCGTCATCCACGTCGTGGTTGTTGTAGGCGATCTCGTCGGCGAGGTTGGCGAGCTGGGCTTCGAGCGAGGGCTGGGTGCCCGCGAGGAAGCGCCGGCCGACCTCGCCGAGGCGCTCGGCGTTGGCACGCGAGCAGTGCTTGAGGATGCCTTCGCGCGTCTCGAACATCAGGTTCAGGCCGTCGAAGCCGGCGTAGCGGTCTTCGAGCAAGTCTACCGTGCGCAGCGACTGCAGGTTGTGCTCGAAGCCGCCGTGCTGCTTCATGCAGCCATCGAGCGCCTCCTGCCCGGCGTGGCCGAAGGGAGTGTGGCCGAGGTCGTGGGCGAGCGCAATGGCCTCGGCGAGGTCCTCGTTGAGGCCGAGCTCGCGCGCGATGCCGCGGGTGAGCTGGGCAACCTCGATGCTGTGCGTGAGGCGGGTGCGGAACAGGTCGCCCTCGTGGTTCACGAACACCTGGGTCTTGTATTCCAGGCGGCGGAAGGCGGTGGAATGCACGATGCGGTCACGGTCACGCTGGAACTGGCCGCGCGCAACCGGCGCGGGTTCGTCATGGACGCGGCCGTGCGAGCTGGCTTCGGTTACGGCATAGGGTGCGAGCTGGAGCATGTGGTCTCCTGACGGTTGATGCGAGCACGGCGCGCGCTCGGACTTCGGGCCTGGATCGCGCCGCGGGCGGGACTCGCTGCGCGCAGGGGATCCCTGCCCGCCCCCTGACAGGCTGGCTCAGCGGCAGCGCGCCTCAATCGCAGCGGCGATCTCGTCGGCGGTGGCCTCGCCGTGGATCACCGCGCGCCCGAGCGAGCGCAGCAGCACCAGGCGCAGCCTGCCGGCCTCGACCTTCTTGTCGTGCGCCATTAGCGCGAGATAGCGCTCGGTGCCGAGCTTCGCCCCCCACACCGGCAGGCGGGCGCGCGCGAACAGCGCGCCGATGCGCTCGACCTCGGCCACGCCGATCCAGCCCAGGTGCCGCGACAGCTCGGCGGCCATCATCGTGCCCGCGGCGACCGCCTCGCCATGCAGCCATTCACCGTAGCCGAGGCCGGTTTCGATCGCGTGACCAAAGGTGTGACCGAGGTTGAGCAGCGCGCGCTCGCCCTGCTCGGTCTCGTCGGCCGCCACCACCTCGGCCTTGTTGCGACACGAGCGCTCGACGGCGAAGGCGAGCGCGTCGGTGTCGCGCGCCACCAGGCGCTCGAGATTGGCCTCGAGCCAGGCGAGGAACTCCGCATCGCGGATCAGGCCGTACTTGATCACCTCGGCGAGCCCCGCCGACAGCTCGCGGTCAGGCAGCGTGTCGAGGGTGTCGAGATCGGCCAGCACCAGCCTGGGCTGGTAGAAGGCGCCGATCATGTTCTTGCCGAGCGGGTGATTGATCGCGGTCTTGCCGCCCACTGAAGAGTCGACCTGGGCGAGCAGCGTGGTCGGGATCTGGATGAAGGGCATGCCGCGCTGGTAGCAGGCGGCGGCAAAGCCGCCCATGTCGCCGACCACGCCGCCGCCCAGGGCGATCAGGGTGGTCGAGCGCTCACAGCGCTCGGCGAGCAGCATGTCGAAGATCAGGTTGAGCGTCAGCCAGTCCTTGTGGGCCTCGCCGTCGGGCAGCACCACCGCGCTGGTGCGCACGCCGGCCCGCTCGAGGCCGCTGCGCAGGCGTTCGAGATAGAGCGGACCGACGACCTCGTTGGTGACGAGGGCGACGCGCCTGGTCTTGAGGTGCGGCAGGATGAGGTCCGCACGGTCGAGCAGACCACGGCCGATATGGATCGGATAGGCGCGCTCGCCGAGCGCCACGTTCAGGGTTTGCATGGGTCTGCCTTGTACCTGGAGAGCGCCTCGTCGATCTGGCGCACCATGTTGCCGGGGTTGCCGCGCCCGCCCTCGAGGATGATGTGAGCCGTCTCGCGATACAGTGGATCGCGCTGGCGATAGAGCTCCTCGATGCGCCGACGCGGATTGTCGACCTGCAGCAGCGGGCGGTTACGGTCGTGGCGGGTGCGCTCGTAGAGCACCTGCGGTGGCACGTCGAGGTAGACCACGATGCCGCGCGCGCGCATCAGGACCCGGTTCTCGGGAGTCGTGACCACGCCGCCGCCGGTGGCGATGACAATGTCGGGCTGGAGCGTCAGCTCGTCCATCATCTGCGTTTCGCGGCGACGAAAACCCGCCTCGCCCTCGACCTCGAAGATCGTCGGGATGCTGACGCCGGTGCGCGCCACGATCGCCTGGTCGCAGTCGGCGAAGCGCAGCTTGCGCCGTCGCGCCAGCTCCTTGCCGACCGTGGTCTTGCCGGCGCCCATCATGCCGATCAGTATCAAACAGCTCACGCGTGACTCGCCGGAAATCCTGATGAAAAAGGGCGGGCATCCATGCCGGATGCCCGCCCGCGGAATTGTATCAGCAGAAGCTGCAGGACTCAGCGGAGGGTCAGTGCGTCGGAGACGATGCGCGGGGTGATGAAGACGAGGAGTTCCTTGCGCACCGAGTTGGTGCTGCGGCTCTTGAACAGGTAACCCACGATCGGCAGGTCACCAAGCAGTGGCACCTGACTCACCGAGGTGGACTCCTCCTCTTCGTAGATGCCACCGATCACGACCGTGCCGCCGTTCTCGATCAACACCTCGCTCTTGACGTTCTTGGTCTCGATCGGGGGAACATCGCTGCCGGGCAGGGCGTTCTCATAGAGCGGCCGATCCTTGTTGACCTCGATGGAGAGCTGCAGCCGGCCATCGGGGGTGATCTGCGGCTTGACCTTCAGCGACAACACAGCCTTCTTGAATGACACGCTGGTCGCGCCGGAGCTGGTCGCTTCCTGGTAGGGGATCTCGGTGCCCTGCTCGATCGAGGCTTCGACCTGGTTGGCGGTCAGCACGCGCGGGCTAGAGATCACTCGCCCGCGGCCATCGACCTCGAGAGCGCTCAGCTCGAGGTTCAGGAAGCGGGTGGCGTTGTTGTTCCACAGCACCATCGACAGCAGGCCGGGATTCGACGCAGCCGCGGGCAGGTTGAGGTTGAGTCCGGCGGGGTTGGCATCGACCACGCCCGCCACCTGACCCGCCATCGTGCGCGTGGAGCCGAGTCCGCCGCCGATGGTGCTTTGACGCACTGGCGCACCATCCTCGGTGTAGCCGACGATGCTCCCGAACGCACCGCCGACACCCAGCCGCACCCCCAGATCGCGCGCGAAGGTCTTGTTCGCCTCGACGATGCGCGCCTCGATCAGCACCTGCCGCGGGGCCACGTCGATCTCCTGCACCAGCCGGCGCAAGGCCTGCAGGCGCGAACCGACGTCGGTCACGAAGACCTTGTTGCTGCGCTCGTCGACCACCACCGTGCCACGCTTGGACAGCATGGTCTGGTCCTTGCTTTTGAGGAAATCGAAGATCTCCTTGGCCTTGTGGTAGTTGATCTGGAAGCTTTCCGTCTGCAGCGGCTCGAGGTCGGAAATCTGTGCCTTGGCTTCGAGTTGCAGCTTCTCCCGAGAGGCCAGTTCGTCACCCGGCGCGATCCAGATCACGTTGCCGTTCTTGCGCATATCCAGGCCCTTGGCCTGCAGGATGATGTCGAGCGCCTGGTCCCAGGGCACGTCCTTCAGGCGCAGGGTCAGGTTGCCCTGCACCGAATCGGACGTGATGATGTTGAAATCGGTGAAGTCGGCGATGACCTGCAGCACCGAACGCACGTCGACGTTCTGGAAGTTCAGCGACAGCTTCTCGCCCTTGTAGTCGGCACGCCCGCCACCGAGCTTGGTCGAGTCTTCGGCGACACGCTTGACCTCGAGCACGAAGCGGTTGTCGCTCTGATAGGCGTTGTGCTCCCACAAGCCATTTGACACCACGGTCAGGCGCACACGGTCGCCGACCTGCTGCGCAATCATCGAGGTGACCGGCGTGGCGAAGTCGGTGACGTCGGAGCGGCGGCGCAGATGCTCGGGCAACGCGGTCTGCAGGAAGTCGATCACCAGGTTACCGCCCTGCTGGCGGATGTCGATACCGGCGTCCGGGCTGGACAGGTCGACCACCACCCTCCCCTCGCCCCCGGCGCCGCGGCGGAAGTTGATGTCGCGCACCGCCAGCCCGCCCACTGCAGCGGCCGACGCGCGCGGTTCGGCGAAGTTGGCGGCGACTTCGTTGACCACCGAGCTCTGTGCGGCGCGCGACACCGCGGGCGACAGCGCGATGATCAGGTCGCGCCCCTGCACGCGCGCTTCATAGGGTCCCACACGCGTCAGGTTGAGCACCAGCCGGGTACGATCCCCGACCTGCACGATATTCGCGCTGCGCAAGTCACCCTGGTCGATGGTCTGAACGTTGCGGCCAAGCCCGTTGGCGGTACCGGCAAAATCGAACGCTATGCGCGCGGGGTTGGCGACGCTGAAGCTCGGCGGCGGACTGGCGAGCGCCTCGCTCAGGGTAAGACGGACATACAGCGTTCCGCCCTGTTCGGCGACCTCCAGGCCCTCGATGCGGTTGCTGAAAGCCTGCGCCTGGGTCGCATCCTGCGCGAACGCGGCGGGCGCAGGGGCCAGACCTGCAAAAACGGCTGCGACGAGCAGCACTCCGATACGATGTCTCATTTTCCGGCCTCCTGCCGCTCCTGCAATGTCAGCGTGCTGGCTCGTTCCACCCAGTCGCCGTAGACATCCTCGACCAGTTCGCGCAGCTTGATTTCGTTTTCAGTGACCTGGGTGATCACGCCGAAATTCTGTCCCATGTAGTTCCCGACCTTGACCTGATGCAGCACGACCCCGGCCTTGACCAGCGCATGGGTGTTTTTTCCCTGCATCAACACGCCCACCATCTGCATCGACTCGAGCGGGAAGGCCTCCAGCGGCTCGCGCCGGCGGTCGAGATCGGGCCTCAGCGCACTGGCCGAGGCGCGCCGCTCGGGCTCCATGCGCGCAGAGCGGAACGGATCGTCACCCTGCATGCCGGCGTAGGCGACCACCTCCACCTGCTTGAGCTCGGGCAAGGTGCGCACCGCGCCGCGCATGGTGCCGGCCTGCTCGTTCATCCAGGCCTGAAGGTCGTCCTGGTTGCCCCCGGCACAGCCGGCGAGCAGCACGCAGGCACCGATCAGGGCGGCCCTGTTCATCATTTCGTCCCCTGCTTGGCGGCTTGCGCGGCCTGCGCGGCCTTGCGCTGCTGCGCGAGCTCTTCCTCGTCGAGGTAGCGGTAGGTCACGGCCTTGGCCTGCAGCTTGAGTCGTCCGTCCTTGTCCGCCTCGACGGCGACGTCGTTCAGCGTTACCACGCGCGGCATCCCGGCGAGATCGGCGACGAACTCGCCGAGGTCGTGATAGACGCCGGACAGGCGCACATCGATCGGCATCTCGGCATAGAACTCCTTGATCACGTCGGCGCCCGGCTTGAACAGTTCGAACTGCAAGCCGCGCCCGAGCCCGGCCTGGTTGATGTCGGAGAGCAGGGAGTCCATCTCGGCGCGGTTGGGCAACTGCTTGAGCAAGGCACCGAACTGGCGGTCGATCTCGGCGAGCTGGCGGCGATGCTCCTCGAGGTTGACCGCCTGGCGCTTCTTGGTCAGCCAGCTGTCGCGCAACTGCACCTCCTCGGCCTGGCGTGCCTCGAGGGTCTCGAGCTGGCCCTGCCAGTCGAACCACCAGAACGCGACGACGGTGGCGAGCAGCAGGAACGCCGCAACCACGACCCGCGGCGCGGTCGGCCACAGCCCCGGGTCGTTGGAATCGAGCCCCTTGAAATCCTCGGCGAGGCGTTTGAAATCGATGCCCTGGCGCGCCGCGGCGGCAAGATCGAGGCTCATTTCCGCACTCCCGCGCCATCCTGCACCGGCTCGGTCGCTGCTGGCGGCCTGATGCCTATATCGAGGGTGAACTCGCTGACGCGGCGATTATCCACGGTCGCCGCGCGCGCCTCGACCAGCTTGGGCTGCTCGAGGAAGGCCGAGGCCTCGATGTTACGCATGAGGTGCGAAATCCGGGCGTTCGACTGCGCCAGCCCGACCAGCCTCACCTGCCTGCCGGCCTGCTTGGCCGATTTCAGGTAAACGCCCTCGGGCAGGCGCTGGGCGAGCTCGTTGAACAGATGCACGGTTTCGGCACGCGTGCCCTGCAACGACTCGATCACCAGCTTGCGTGCCAGCATGGCGTCGATCTGCTCGCGCAGGCGGCGAATCTCGGCGATGTCACGGTCGAGCCGGGCGATGTCGTTTTTCAGGAAGGTGTTGCGTGCCTCCTGGTCCTCGATGTGGCCGCTGTAGAGCATGTGCACGCCGAGGCCGATCAAGGCCCCAAGCAGGATCATGCCCGCGGCGGTGATGTAGAACTGCTGGCGGCGCTGGCGGCGCTTCTCCACACGGTGCGGGAGAAGGTTGATGCGGATCATGCGTCGAACCTCCTGAGCGCGAGCCCACAGGCCACCATCAGCGATGGCGCATCGGCGAGCAGCGCCTTGGGCCGCACCTTGCTGTTCAGCGTCATGCCGGCGAAGGGGTTGGCGATGAGGGTGTCGACCTGGGTGCGCGCGGCCACCACGTCACCAAGCCCGGCCATCACCGCGCAGCCACCGGCGAGCACGACGTGATCGACCTGATTGAAGGGCGTCGACGTGAAGAAGAACTGCAGCGCGCGCGACACTTCGAGCGCGAGGCTGTCCATGAACGGGCGCATCAGGTCGCGCGGATAACTGTCGGGCAGCGAGCCGGCGCGCTTGGCCGACTCGGCCTCCTCGAAGCTCATGCCGTACTGGCGCGCGACATCCTGCGTGAGCTGGCTGCCGCCGAAGGCCTGCTCGCGCGAGTAGATCGAATGGCGGTTGCGGAACATGGTCACGTTCATGACCGAGGCACCGATGTCGACCAGCGCGATCACCTGATCCTCGCCCCCACGCGGCAACTGCCGACAGACCAGCTCGAGCGCCGATTCGATGGCAAGCGATTCGACGTCGACGATCACCGCCCTGAGCCCGGCCGCCTGCGCCACCGCGACGCGGTCCTCGACCTTGTCCTTGCGCGATGCGGCGATCAGCACCTCGACGTCACCCGGGCTGCCTGGCGCGGGACCGACCTCCTGGAAGTCGAGATTGACCTCGTCAAGCGCGAAAGGGATGTACTGGTTGGCCTCGGCCTCGACCGCGAACTCCATCTCGGTCTCGCGCAGGCCTTCGGGCAGGATGATTTTCTTGGTGATGACCGAGGACGAGGGCAGCGCCAGCGCCACGTTGCGCACCCCGGTGCCGAAGCGCCGCAGCGCACGCCTGAGCGCCTCGGAGACGGCATCGAGATTGGCAATGTTGCCGTCGACGACCGCATCGCGCGGCAGCGTCTCGACCGCGTAACGCTCCACTTTGTAAGCGTCCTTGTCCCCGCTCGTCAGCTCGACGAGCTTGACGGACGAAGACGAGATATCCAGCCCGACGAGCTGACGCGCCGCAGGCCTGAAAAAGGGGAGGTCGATCACAAAGAAAACCCTTGAATTTCTTTATGTTACGCGCAAATGTTAAACACGGCTCTGGCATGCTAGCAACAAGGCCTTGGGGTGTAAAGCGAACTCCGTCACGGCCGAAGCCCGCTCACAGCAAGGCTTGAGAGGGTCGCGAGCGCATCCCGTATAATGCCGCTCCGCTCGAAACCATCCTGGATTGCCCATGCGCTGGGTCCTGTATCCGATCGCAGCGCTGTTTGCGCTGGTCATTCTCGGCATCGCCACCCTGACGGCGATGGCCTTTTTCGCCTGGCCCAACCTGCCCGCCCTCGATACGCTCACGGACTACCGGCCGCGGGTGCCGCTGCGGGTTTACACGGCCGATGGCCACCTGATCGGCGAGTTCGGAGAAGAGCGCCGCGACGTCGTGCGCATCGCCGAGGTGCCCTCCCACCTCAAGCACGCGATCCTCGCCGCCGAGGACGAGCGCTTCTACGAGCACCGCGGCATCGACCCGCTCGGACTCGTGCGCGCCGCGCTGGCAAACCTCTCGTCCGGCGGCCGCGGCCAGGGTGCATCGACGATCACGATGCAGGTCGCACGCAACTTCTTCCTGTCGCGCGAGAAGACCTACAACCGCAAGCTCTACGAGATCCTGCTCTCGCTCAAGATCGAGCAGAACCTGAACAAGGACCAGATCCTCGAGCTCTACATCAACCAGATCTTCCTCGGCCAGCGCGCCTACGGCTTTGCGGCGGCGGCACGCGCCTATTATGGCAAGACGCTCGACGAGATCTCCCTGCCCGAGGCCGCCATGCTCGCCGGCCTGCCCAAGGCGCCCTCGGCCTTCAACCCGATCGTCAATCCGGCGCGCGCCGCGGTACGCCAGCAGTACGTGCTGCGCCGCATGCTCGAGGCCGGCTTCATCGACAACGCGCAGTTCGAGCACGCGCTTACTTTCGCCACGCCGAAGCAGAGCCAGCGCGACACCGCTGCCGCACGCCGGGTCCAGGACATCACCGTGCCCGGCGACTATGTAGCCGAAATGGCGCGCCAGATCGCGGTGGAGCAGTTCGGCGACCAGGCCTACGAGTTGGGCATCCGCATCACCACCACGATCACCCGCAAGGACCAGGAAGCGGCCTATGCCGCGCTGCGCCGCGGCGTGCTCGACTACGACCGCCGCCACGGCTACCGCGGCCCCGAGGCCTTCGTCGAGTTGCCCGGCGGCGAGGTGTCCGCCGAACGTCTTGATGAAGCGCTCGGCGAGACCAGCGACCACGACGACCTGCTCGCGGCCGTGGTCGTGCAGGCGTCGACGAAGGAAGTCATCGCCTACCGCCGCGGCCAGGAAATCCGCATCACCGGCAAGGGGCTGTCCTTTGCCACCCCCATGCTGGCCGCCAAGGCGCCGCAGGCCCGCCGCGTGCGCCGCGGCGCGATCGTCCGCGTGCGCAGCGCCAAGGAGGGTTGGGAGATTGCCCAGCTGCCCGAGGTGCAGGCCGCGCTGATTGCGCTCGACTCGAACACCGGCGCGGTGCGTGCGCTGATCGGCGGTTTTGACTTCAACCGCAACAAGTTCAACCACGTCACCCAGGCGGTGCGCCAGCCGGGCTCGAGCTTCAAGCCCTTCATCTTCTCGGCCGCGCTCGAGCGCGAGTTCGGCCCGGGCAGCGTGCTCGAGGACAACCCGCTCTACTACCCGGCCGGCGTCACCGGCAGCAAGGCCTGGGAGCCGAAGAACTACGACGGCCGCTATTCCGGCCCGATGACCCTGCGCGACGCGCTCGCGCGCTCCAAGAACATGGTGTCGATCCGCCTGCTGGAGAAGATCACGCCGGAATACGCGCGCGACTTCCTCGGCCGCTTCGGCTTCGACCCGGCGCAAAACCCGCCCTATCTCACCATGGCGCTCGGCGCCGGTGCCGCCACGCCCTGGCAGATGGCGACCGGCTTTGCGGTGTTCGCCAACGGCGGCTACCGGATCGAGCCCTTCGTGATCAAGGAGATCTACGACGGTACCGGCCGCCTGATCGCGCGCACCGATCCGCCGGTTGCGGGCCAGAGCGCGCCGCGCGTGATCGACGAACGCAATGCCTGGCTGATGGATTCGATGATGCGCGACGTGGTGCAGCGCGGCACCGCGACGCGCGCGCGCAGCCTCAAGCGCGACGACCTCGCCGGCAAGACCGGCACCACCAACGACTATGTCGACGCCTGGTTCTGCGGCTACCAGCCCGACCTGGTCGCGGTGTCGTGGGTCGGCCACAGCCAGCCGCGCAACCTCGGCAAGGGCGAAACCGGCGGCGCAGCGGCGCTGCCGATCTGGATCAACTACATGGCGGTCGCGCTCGAAGGCATGCCGCAGGTCGAGCGCCCGCGCCCTGACGGCCTCAAGCAGGTGCCGAATGGCCTCGGCAGCCGGCAGGACTGGCTGTATGCAGAGTACCGCCCGCCCGCCCCGCCGCCGGTCCCGGACTGGCTGAAGGAGATGTTCTCGGGCGACAGCGGCCCGGCGATGGAGGCCGAATCCGAGGCCATCCCCCCCGGACCTGCCCCGCTGATCCTCCCCCCGCCCACCCCGACCCAGGCTCCCGCGCCGGTCGAGGAACGCAGGCCGACCCCAATCCGGCGCTGAACCGCGCCGCTCCCGCAGCACCAGCGCCTGTGCAGGAGCGGCGCAAGCCGCGAGCCTTCTCGGCGGGTGAAGCGCGCTGCGTTCCGCGTAGGAGCGGCGGAAGCCGCGAGCCTTCTCGGCGATCTGAGGACCGCTACGCTCTTTCCGGCAGACCCGCCGCTCAGGCCGCGGGCGTCAGCCGCACAGGTTCACCAGACTGCTCGCTCGCCAGCGCGGCAAGCATGTCCCACAGTTCACGACCGTCGCGGGTATTGACCCAGCGCCCGTCCTGCGGACGGAAGTGGAAGCCGCCCGACTTCGCCGCCACCCAGATCTCGCGCGCCGCCGTGTGGCGGTTGATGATCATCTTCGTGCCGTTCTCGAACTCGAGTTCCAGGATCCCGCCCGGCTTGGGCTCGACGTCGAAATCGACCCCGCAGTCCTCGAGCGCTGCCTCGATGCGCGCCAGTTCGGCTTCGGCGAGTGCGTTGAACGCTGACTCTTCCATGCTGATTCCTTCTGTTAGGATTCCGGTTTTTTGCGAAGAACGGCGATGCGAGTCCCACAGCGAGTCCCGTTGCGAGTCCCCTTACGCGTGCAATTCCCCGCGATCGCGCTCGCCTGCGCGCTGCTGACGGCTTGCGGCATCAAGGGCCCGCTCTATCTGCCGGCGCCCGGCACCGCCGCGTCGCCCCCGGCGGGCGCCGATCATAGCAAACCCGTCGTGCCGAAGGATCTGATCAAGGAATCGCCGCTCGAATGAACGCCCCCGCCTCCCGCTGGCCCGCCCCCACCCTGTCCGCGCGCGACGGCGCGCTCTGGCTGGAGGAGCTGCCGCTCGCCGAGATCGCCGCGCGCTTCGGCACCCCTACCTATGTATACT
>JBEOKH010000522.1:0-2758 GCA_040275625.1 Thauera sp.
TGCTCGACCGCGTCATCGACTGGTCGGCGTGCAACGTCTTCCTGGTGCTGCTGGCCACGCTGTTCCTGATCGGTGGCGGCCTCTACGCGGTCAGGCACACGCCGCTCGACGCGCTGCCCGACCTCTCCGACGTGCAGGTCATCGTCTACACCGACTACCCGGGCCAGGCGCCGCAGGTGGTCGAGGACCAGGTCACCTATCCGCTCACCACCTCGATGCTGGCGGTGCCGCGCGCCAAGGTGGTGCGCGGCTTCTCGATGTTCGGCGCGTCCTACGTGTATGTGATCTTCGAGGACGGCACCGACATCTACTGGGCGCGCTCGCGCGTGCTGGAATATCTGAGCACCGCCGCCAGCCGCCTGCCGCAGGGCGTGGCGCCGCAGATCGGGCCGGACGCCACCGGCGTGGGCTGGGTCTATCAGTACGCGGTGCTCGGCAAGGACATGAGCCTCGCCGACACGCGCAGCCTGCAGGACTGGTACGTGCGCTACCAGCTCACCAAGGCGCAGGGCGTGTCGGAAGTCGCCAGCATCGGCGGCTTCGTGCGCGAGTACCAGGTCACCGTCGATCCGCTGCGCCTGGCCGGCTACGGCATCACGCTCGACCAGGTCACGCAGGCGATCCGCGCCTCCAACCGCGACGTCGGCGGCCGGGTGGTGGAGCTCGCCGAGAAGGAATACATGGTGCGCGGCCGGGGTTACCTGCAAAGCGTGCAGGACATCGCCGACATCGTGCTGAAGGCCGAGCGCGGCACGCCGGTGCGCGTGGGCGACGTCGCCCGCGTCGAGCTGGTGCCGGCCGAGCGGCGCGGCATCGCCGAGCTGAACGGCGAGGGCGAGGTGGCATCGGGCATCGTGATGGCGCGCTTCGGCCAGAACGCACTCGACGTGATCGCCAACGTCAAGGCCAAGATCGCCGAGATCGCCCCCGGCCTGCCGGCGGGCGCCGAGATCGTGCCGGTGTATGACCGCTCCGAGCTCATCGAGCGCGCCATCGGCAACCTCAAATGGACGCTGCTCGAAGAGAGCCTGATCGTCGCTGCCGTGTGCATCGTCTTTTTGCTACACGTGCGCAGCGCACTGGTGGCAATCATCACGCTGCCACTGGGCATCCTGTTCGCCTTCATCGCCATGCGCAGCCTGGGGCTGGGCTCCAACATCATGAGCCTGGGCGGCATCGCGATTGCGATCGGGGCGATGGTCGATGCCGCGATCGTGATGATCGAGAACGCACACAAGCACATCGAGCGCCTGCCCGCAGGGGCGGACCAGAAGGCGCGCGGCGCGGCGATCGTGCTTGCGTGCAAGGAGGTGGGGCCGGCGCTGTTCTTCTCGCTGCTCATCATCACCGTGTCCTTCCTGCCGGTGTTCGCGCTCGAAGGCCAGGAGGGCCGGCTGTTCTCGCCGCTCGCCTTCACCAAGACCTTCGCCATGGCCGGCGCCGCGCTGCTGTCGGTGACCCTGGTGCCGGTGCTGATGCTGTTCTTCGTGCGCGGGCGCATCCTGCCCGAGGCGAAGAACCCGGTGAACCGGCTGCTGATCTGGCTGTACCGGCCGATCATCAAGGCGGTGCTGCGCTTCAAGCTGATGACTTTGCTGCTCGCCGTGCTGGCGATGGCCGCCACCATCGTGCCTGCGCGCCAGATCGGTTCGGAGTTCATGCCGACGCTCAACGAGGGCACGCTGTTCTACATGCCGGCGGCGCTGCCGGGCATGTCGGTGACCGAGGCCGGGCGCCTGCTCGCCACCACCAACCGCATCATCAAGACCTTCCCCGAGGTGGAATCGGTCTATGGCAAGGCCGGCCGCGCCAACACCGCGACCGACCCGGCGCCGCTCGAGATGTTCGAGACCGTCATCAACCTCAAGCCCCAGGACCAGTGGCGCCCGGGCATGACCACCGACAAGCTCATTGCCGAGATGGACGCCGCGCTCAAGTTCCCCGGCCTCGCCAACTCGTGGACGATGCCGATCAAGGCGCGCATCGACATGCTCAGCACCGGCATTCGCACCCCGGTGGGGGTCAAGGTGTTCGGCAAGGACCTGGAGACGCTGGAGAAGGTGGCGCAGGCGGTGGAGGCCGCCGTGCGCAAGGTGCCGGGCGCGAGCAGCGCCTACGCCGAGCGGGTGGCGGGCGGCTACTACGTGGACATCGTGCCGCGCCGCGAACAGCTCGCGCGCTACGGGCTCACCATCGACATGGTGCAGGACGTAATCGCCACCGCGCTCGGCGGCGAGATGGTGACGACCACGGTCGAGGGCCTGGAGCGCTACGGCGTGTCGGTGCGCTACGCGCGCGGCCTGCGCGACGACCCGGTGCGGCTCGCCTCCGACGTCTTCGTGCCGACCATGAACGGCCCGATCCCGCTCGGCCAGGTGGCCGAGGTGAAGCTGACGCGCGGCGCGCCCGCCATCCGCACCGAGAACGCGCTGCTGGCGGCCTATGTGTATGTCGACACCCGCGAGGCCGACCTCGGCGCCTTCGTCAAGCGCGCGCAGCAGGCGGTGGCCGAGGAGGTCGAGCTCCCGCAGGGCTACTACGCCAACTGGAGCGGCCAGTTCGAGAACATGGAGCGCGCCAGGGAGAAGATGAAGATCGTGGTGCCGGTGACCTTGGCGCTGATCTTCGTGCTGCTGTACCTGAACTTCCGCCGCCTCACCGAGACCCTGATCGTGATGCTGTCGGTGCCCTTCGCGCTGGTGGGCGGGGTGTGGCTGATGTGGTGGCTGGGCTACCAGATGAGCGTGGCGGTGGCGGT
>JBEOKH010000523.1:0-6634 GCA_040275625.1 Thauera sp.
CCGCTGGCTCGCCGAGCGCCACCCCGCCGGCGGTCCCGTCGCGCGCATCGCGTGGATTCCCGGCCCGGCGGATGCGGACTGGGTGGGCTTCATCGACCGCGGCTTCCGCGCGGGCATCGCGGGCAGCGCGGTGCTCATCGTCGCCGAGCGCCACGGCGACACCGGGCGCGCCATCCAGCGCCGGCTGGTGGAGGCGGTGCTCGACGAGCAGCCGCAGCTCGGTTACCTGGTCGGCAACGCGCCCATGGCCGAGGCCGCGATCGCCGAGCTGCGCCGGCGCGGGCGCGAGGGCTCGACCGCGATCGTGTCGTCGTATCTCACCCCGGCGGTGCATGGCGGCATCCTGCGCGGCCGCATCCTCGCGGCGGTCACCGACTTCCCGGTGCTGCAGGGCCGGCTCGCGGTGCGCCAGGCCTTGCGGGCGCTGGAAGGCCAGCCGATCGAGCCCTACCTCGGCCCGGCGGTCGAGCTGGTAGACAAGGCCTCGCTTGCGCGTTTCCCGGCGCAGTGGATGCTGCCGCCGGCGGGCTTTGTGCCGGTGTATGAGATCGCGCCGGCGGGGCGTTGAGACGGGGACGACCTGCAGGTGCCGGAGCAACCTGCTTCAGTACAGCGCTTCGTTGCCGAGGTGTCCGCATCCGGTGTACTCGACCGGTAGGCCCGCGCGTGTAACGGAGAGTGCCGCACCGAAGCCGTGCACCGTGCCGTTCGACGCGTCACGGCAGATCTTGGGGAAGAGCCGCAGGCGCAGCTTGGCGGATTCGGTCGCGCTGGCGAGCACGGCGTCGGCGCGGTCCGGGCGCCCGACGGGCCAGTGCCAGGACAGCGGGAGCGGCGGGGTGTGCAGGGACTCGCCGCCCTCGCCGGTGAAGCGCACGGCGTGGCGGTCCGATTCCACGCGCCAGAACGGCGCATCGCCCTGCGCTGCGAAGCCGAACGCGCTCGTCGGGCAGGCTGGGTCGTGCCCCGCACGGTTCAGGCGCTCGAGTTGAAGCTCGCCGTCGCGGCGGGCGCCCCAGGCTTCGAGGTGGATCTCGCCGCGCGCATCGAAGCCGGCGTCGGTGATGGCCGCGGTGATCACCGACGCCGGCGAGACATCCCGGGCATCGACCGGCTTGCCGCTGCCGCAAGGGGCGAACTGCAGCTTGCCGGCCTCGCGCCTGAGCGTGCCGCGGAAGAGCGTACGCGGCGCGCTCAGGCGCGCAACCTGCGCGCCGGGGTCGCGCACGAGGGCGAGATCCTGCCGGGTACCGATCGGGTGCTCGCTGCGGTCGAGCAGCACCATGCGGTCGGCGTCGACGCGGCGGAAGCTCAGCCGGCGGGAGTCGTCCTGGGGCTCGATGCGCACGGTCTCTGCCACGCCGGCGTCGATGCGGCTCCAGGGGCCGAGGTACTCCTCGCCGCGATCCCCCGCAGGCGTGCCCAGGTAGACGCGCGTCATCCGGTACACCAGCGGCAAGCCGCCCTGCCCCACCGTGTACAGCGTCAGGCTCGTGCGGAGGCCCGCGCAGTCGGCGCACGGCAGCGTGCCCACATAGGGGCCGTCGGCCACCGGCCCCTGCGAGGTGGCGTGCGCCGATGCCGGCAGCGCGAGGCAAAGCGTCGCGAAAAAGCGCCCGAGGCTGCACGATTTGCGACCCTGCATGCTCGTCTTCCCCTCAAGGCTTTGCGGGCATCGCGGGCTCGAGTGGCAGGATCGAGCGAATCCGACGTGCGAAAACAGGCGACAGGACGGGAATGCTCGCCTCAACATCCTGGCACTGCCCACCGAAATCGGGCTCGGTGCACACGCGCCACTGTCCGGCATTCACCCTCAGCCCGATGATGTTCGGCCCGAGCCGCCCGAGATCCCGTTCCGGCCCGGTGATGCCGAGGCAGCCACCCGCAAAGCCCTCCTGTTCGTAGCCCACCAGCGGCCGGCTCTCGATCGTCGCGCTGCAGCCCAGTCCCGCCACCCCCCCCGGGACGTCGACGATCGGCACCAGCTCGGCTTCGCTCGTTGCCCAGCGTACCGAGCGGACGCGGTGGCGCAGCGGTGTCGCGCCAAGGTCGCCGATCGAGCGGGTGACCACCATGCAGGTCCCGGTGTAGCGCGGGCTATCGCACAGTTGCCACAGACCGTCGGCAGGCTCGACCCACACGCTCGATAGGCGGGCCGGGAAACGCCGGTGCTGCGACAGATCACGGTCATTGCCGGTGATGTTGACACAACGCCCGTCGAACCCGGCCTCGGTACAGAAGCGCAGCATGTGCCGCTCTACAGCGCCGAGGGGGCCGGGAGCGACCGCGACGGCGAGCACCGCGGCCACGCCGAGCAGGTGCGAGAGCGCGCTGCGCGACCGGGTCGACCTCAGCATGGCCGACCTGTCCGATTCGAGCCGCGGGCACTCGAGCTCCCGACTGGGGAACTCGGATGCCGCAATCCGCATGAGGGCGAAGTTCGCATCAGGGTTTGCGCAGCGCTTCGGTCGGCCCCATGCGCAGGTCGCCGCCGGCGTTCTTGAGCATCAGCACATGGCCCTCCATGAGCGTGGTTTCGACGACCTCTGCACCCTGCGTGAAGAGGTCGCCGAGGCGGACGCTGATCGTGTTCGCCGTATCGCTCGGGCAGGCACGCCGCGTGCTGGCAACTTTCGCCTTCAGCAGTCCCTGATCGAAGGCGTAGGTGCCCTTGAAGTCGTTGCAGCCGTCGAAGCCGGTGACCGCCTTGCTGCGCGTGTCGAAGACCACGACGGCGGGCGGATTCATGCCCTCGACCTTGGTGCCGCCGGTGTTGATAACGGTCCAGCTGCCGTCCAGCTTGGCGATCACGGCGGGGTCGCTGCCGTCGATCCTGGTGAATGGTGTCATGCCCTGGCCGGAGCAACCAGCGACCAGCGCCGCGGTGACGAGGATGGCGGCTGAACAGGCAAGTTTGGCGGGGTTCATGATTGCGGGCTCTCCGTTTGGTGATGTGTGGGTGACCGGGGCGTTACCGTCGAATCCCTCGGGGCATGGTCCGCTGGCCTGGGAGCACCCGCCGAATATAGGCACTGCCGCGAAAGTCTTCCAGAAAATGTTTGCCCTTGGCACATGCGATCAACTCGGGTCGAGGCACAATCCTCACCCCGCTAACCGCAACCCGCGTCGGGCGGTTCATCGCGCCACGCGCGTGCCTGCGTGGCTCCTTTTTCCGCTCTCCTCTCTGCCCGCCCCGATGAGCCTGCCTGCCGCCCCGATTGCCCGCATCGCCCGCTGGATCCACGAGGCCGACGGCCTCATCGTCGCCGCCGGGGCGGGCATGGGGGTGGATTCCGGCCTGCCGGATTTTCGTGGCAGCGAGGGTTTCTGGCGGGCCTATCCGGCGCTCGGCCGCGCTCGCCTGCATTTCGAGGAGATCGCTAATCCGGCCGCGTTCGCGCGCGATCCGGCACTTGCCTGGGGGTTCTACGGCCACCGCCTGGCGCTGTACCGGCGTACCGTGCCGCATCGGGGGTTCGCGCTGCTGCGGGAGATCGCGGCGGGACTGCCCGGCGGCGCCTTCGTCTTCACGTCGAACGTGGATGGGCAGTTCCAGAAGGCGGGCTTTGCGGAGGCGCGGATCATGGAGGTGCACGGCTCCATTCACCATCTGCAGTGCCAGCGCGGCTGCCGTGGCGAGGTGTGGTCGGCGGAAGGCTTCGAGCCGCGGGTGGACGAGGAAGCCTGCAGGCTGCTCGGCGAGCCGCCGCGCTGCCCGCATTGCGGCGACATCGCGCGGCCCAACATCCTGATGTTCGGCGACTGGGGCTGGATCGCGCGCCGCACCGAGGTGCAGGAGGCGGCGCTCGCGGCTTGGCTGGAGCGTGTGCGCAAGCCAGTGGTGATCGAACTCGGCGCCGGCGAGAACGTGCCCACGGTGCGCCGCTTCGCCGAGTCGATCGGCGGTCGGCTGGTGCGCATCAACCCGCAGGCCGAGCCGAACCTCCCCGTGGGCGCCGTTCACCTGCGCTGCGGCGCGCTCGAAGGCATCGCCGCCGTCCACACAGCCTTGGCCGAGCACCGCTGACCCGCCGCATTCGCTACGCCGCTTTCATGTAGGAGCGCCGGCAGGCGCGAATGCGGCGTTGGAGATTTCGAGGCACGTCGATCGCCGAACCGCCCGATTCGCGCCTGCCGGCGCTCCTACAGGTGCATGCGGAGGCGCCGCGGCCGAGATCAACGCACGCCGATCGCCGATCGCCCGTTTCCGGCCCGAACCTGCGCCGGTTTCATGTAGGAGCGCCGGCAGGCGCGAATGCGGCATTGGAGATTTCGACGCGCGTCGAGTGCCCGACCGCGCTGTTCGCGCCTGCCGGCGCTCCTACATTTTCCCAACGCGGTATACACGCGCCTCGTAGGGCGCGAGGTCGAGCGCGTGTGTCGCGGGGTGCGGCTCAATTGCGCGGTTGGCAAGCAGCAGGCGCTCGTGGCGAAGCACCACGCCCGGGTGATCGAAGCGCGCCGGCTTCGCGCTCAGGTTCACGATCACCGCGATGCGCTCGCCGTCGAGCCGGCGCTGGTAGGCGTAGATCTGCGCGTGGTCCTTCATCAGCAGGCGGTAGTCGCCGTGCACCAGCGCGGGCTCGGCCTTGCGCAGCGCGATCAGGCGGTGGTAGTGGTTGAGCACCGAGGCCGGGTCGTGGCGCTGCTGGGCGACGTTGATGCGGCGGTGGTTGGGATTGACCGCGAGCCACGGCCGCCCGCGGGTGAAGCCGGCCTGCGGGCCGTCATCCCACTGCATCGGCGTGCGCGCGGGGTCCCGCCCGGTGAGCACGAGGTCGGCGATTATCGCGCGCTCGTCCTCGCCGGCCAGGCGACGCTGGGCGTAGTCGTTCTTCGCCAGCACGTCGTCGAAGTCCTCGATGCGCGCGAAGACGCCGTTGGTCATGCCGATCTCCTGACCCTGGTAGATGAAGGGCGTGCCCTCCATCAGGAAGTACATCGTCGCCAGCGCGGTCGCGCTCTCGCGCCACAGCGCGCCGGTATCTCCCCACTTGGAGACGACACGCGGGATGTCGTGGTTCTCCAGGAAGAGCGCGTTCCAGCCCTTGCCGTGCAGCGCATGCTGCCAGCGCGACAGCACCTTCTTGAGCGCCACCACGTCGAGCGGCGCGCCCGGTGCGCGCGACCACAGGGCGAGGTGCTCGAACTGGAAGATCATGTCGAGGCGGCCACGGTCGGCGCCCACCCACTCCTCCGCCTCGCGCGGGCCGACGCCGTTGGCCTCGCCGACGGTCATCACGTCGTAGCGCTTGAAGGTCTCGCGGCAGAGCTCGTCGATGTGCTCGAGCACACCGTCGACGTTCATGTGCATCGGGAACGATGGCACCCAGGGCAGCCGGCGCGGGTTGGGCATGTCGGGGAGTCCCGGCATCTTGCGGATATGGCTCACCGCATCCAGCCGGAAACCGTCGATACCCTTGTCCAGCCACCCGCGCACGATGTCGAAGAACGCCGCCCGCATCGACGCGCAGTTCCAGTCAAGGTCGGGCTGGCGGCGCGTGAACAGGTGCAGGTAATACTGGCCGGTGACCGCATCCCGCGTCCACGCCGGGCCGCGGAAGATGCTCTCCCAGTTGTTGGGCGGATGCCCGTCGCGGCCCTCGCGCCAGATGTACCAGTCGCGCTTCGGGTTGTCGCGTGCGGCGCGCGACTCGATGAACCAGGGATGCTCGTCGCTGGTGTGGTTCAGCACGAGGTCGAGGATCAGCTTCATGCCGCGTCGATGCACGTCGGCGAGCAGGTGCTCGAACTCCTCCATGGTCCCGAAGACCGGGAGAATCGCGCGGTAATCACGGATGTCGTAGCCGTTGTCGTCGTTGGGGGAGTCGAAGATCGGGCAGATCCAGATCACGTCCACGCCCAGCCATTGCAGGTAGTCGAGGCGCGACAGCAGGCCGGCGAGGTCGCCAATACCGTCGCCGTTCGAGTCCATGAAGCTGCGCGGGTAGACCTGGTAGGCCACGGCGGATTTCCACCACGGTGTTCTGGCGGGAGAGTGGGCTGGGGCGGGCATGAGATGGTACGCGCGGGATGGGCGGGGGAAATGGAGGCGTTGCCGGCGCATGCAGGAGCGGGCGCGCGGCGGGCCATTGCTTAACAAGAGTGGCGAACGGGAGCGCCCCCAAGCGCGCGGCGGTGCCGCTCGTGCAACGGGATCGTGTGCTTGCGTGACGCGTCCGATTGTAGGCCTGCTCGATCCCGATGACGACCCTGGCCGGCTCCGTCTCCGCCCCGCACATGGCAAAATTGAACGGCCATGAAGAATCGATCGTCGCCTGCACCCTATCCGCGCCTGGTCGCCGACATCGGCGGCACCAATGTGCGCTTCGCGATCATCGAATCGCCCGGCGCGCCACCCGCCCACCTGCGCGCGCTGGGCTGCGCGGACCATGCTGGTGTGGAAGATGCGCTGCGGGCCTGGCAGGCGCAGACGGGCGCCTCCATCCCCGAGGTCGCAGGCTTCGGCATCGCCACCCCGGTGACCGGCGACGAGGTGGCGATGACGAACCATCCCTGGCGCTTCTCGATCGGTGCCTTGCGCGCCGCGCTCGGACTGCGTCGGCTGACGCTGGTGAACGACTTCACCGCCCTCGCCCTCGCCCTGCCCGCGCTCGGCGCCGCTGATCTCCGC
>JBEOKH010000524.1:0-2288 GCA_040275625.1 Thauera sp.
CCTTGTGCGCTGGGTGCCGCCGACTGGTGTTCGGACCCGGCGCCATGCCGGCCAGCCCCATCAGCCGCATCAACCGTTGAACCCGCTTGCGATTGACCGTGTGACCCGCTTTCCCGAGGAAGACCACCATCCTGCGGCTGCCGTAGAACGGGTGCCGGGTGTATTCCTCATCAATCAGACGCCTGTGTAGCAACTCGCTTTCATCGAGCACCGCAGGCCTTTGCTGGGCATAGATCGTGGCACGCGACACCCCGGCCAGGAGGCATTGCTGCACCACCGCCACCGCCTCGCCAGACTCGATCCAGGCTCTGCGCATCACGACAGGCTGATCCCAGACTTTTTTTTGAGCCAGTCCAGTTCCACCTTCAATTTGCCGATCTCGCTGTACAGCAACTCCGGCTCCCGATGCGCGGCGACCGGTTTGGGACCGCGCTTGCCCTCGAACAAGGTCTTGGCTTGCTCCTGGATCGCCTTCTTCCACTGCCCCACTTGGACTGGATGAACCCCGTGTTCCTGGCCAATCTCGTTGATCGTCTTCACCCCTCGCAAGGCCTCCAGACCCACCTTCGCCTTGAACTCCGGGGTGTGCACCTTCCGCGTCTTCACTTCGCTCATCGCTTCTCGTTCCTTATGACAGCGCCTAGCTTAAACCACAGCCTAGAATCCTGGGACCACTATACTGCGGGGTGTTCCTCCGCACCATCACCCGGATAAGGCAAGATCCTGACGCAAGGGAGTTGGCGACTGCATGGACAGACTTCAGCACATGAAGGTGCTCGTGGCCGTGGTTGATGCCAACGGCTTCGCCGGGGCGGCGCGCAAGCTCAACCTGTCGCCATCGGCAGTGACGCGAGCCATCAACGAACTCGAGCGGCAGCTCGGTGTTCGTCTGCTGGCGCGCAGCACGCGCATCGTCCGGGTGACTGACTCCGGTGCACGCTATGCCGATGACTGTCGGCGCATTCTGGCCGACGTTGCCGAAGCGGACGAGTCGGTCGGCGGCACGCACAGGGCACCGCGCGGACGCCTGACGCTGACGGCCCCGGTGCTGTTCGGTGCCCAGTTCGTCACCCCCATCGTCACCGAATACCTGTTGCGCTATCCCGAGGTCAGCGCTGTCTGTCTGTTTCTCGATCGTGTGATCAACCTGCTCGACGAAGGCGTCGATGTGGCGGTGCGTATCGGCGCACTGGCCGACTCCTCGCTGCAGGCCGTGCCGGTTGGACACGTGCGCCGGGTCATTTGCGCGGCCCCGGCTTATCTTCACCAGTGTGGCGAGCCGCGTACGCCCGATGACTTGTTCGGCCACCGGATCGTCTCGGCGGCAGGCGTCACGCCGACGCCGGAATGGCGACTGATGGAGAACGGTGCGCCACGCGTCGTCAAGCTGCAAGCGCGCATGACCACCACCAGCAACGATTCGGCGCTGGCGGCGGCATTGGGCGGCTTTGGCCTGACCCGTCTGCTCTCCTACCAGGTCGCTGAACACTTGCGCAGCGGCCGCCTGCAGGCCGTGCTCGGCGACTTCGAGCTACCGGCGCTGCCCGTGCACGTGCTGCACCGCGAAGGACGACATGCTTCGCAGAGAGTACGCGCGTTTCTTGATCTGGCGGTCGAACGTTTGCGGGCGGAGCCGGCGCTGAGTTGAATCGGCGTTTTCTGGCGGCCTGAACGCGGTAGGCAAGCCCAGGTTCTGCGGCCGTCCAGCCTGGCGTCAGCAAGAGCGTCCACTGCAAAAGCAGGGTGCCCGGGCCGCAGTTCACGCGCCCGGACCACAGTCGAGGCAACGCTCGACGGGCGGCGGCCCCATGCGCAATGCGCGTTGTAGTCCGCGCAGCGCCGTTCGCAGGCCCTCCTCGATGACCGGGTGGTAGAACGGACTGTCGAGCATCTCCTGCACGCTGTCGCCTCGCTGCACCGACCAGGCGAGCAGATGCCCCAGATGCTCCGCCGCCGGACCGACCATTTCGGCCCCCAGCAGGCGACCGCTGCGCCGCTCGGCGTAAAGATGCAGGGCGCCGCGATTCTTCAGCATCACACGGCTGCGCCCCTGATCCTCGAACGAGACCTCACCCACGGCAAAGTCCAGCCCGGAACGCAACAACTGCGCGTGGCTCTGTCCGGCGAGCATGACCTGCGGATCGGAGAACACCACCGACAGCGGGGCGCGACGCGGACGCACGCGCACATCGGGGAAGCGGCCGGCATTGTCACCGGCGATGCGACCCTCGTCCGCCGCCTCGTGGAGGATCTCCCGCTCATGGGTGGCGTCGCCGGCGATGAAGACG
>JBEOKH010000525.1:0-4399 GCA_040275625.1 Thauera sp.
TCGGCCGCCTCGCGACCTCCATCGGCGAGTTCGTCGTGAAGAACGCCGAACTCGACCAGTACGCCGAAGGCAAGTACGAGGGCGATTTCGTCATCGCCGAGATTCGCCCCTCCACCTATAACGCCAGCGGCCGCATGGTCATCGAGATCCGCGCCCTCCTGGGCGGGATGACGCTGTCCAACATCGATGCCCTGAGCCGCGACGAGGCCCGCCGGCTGAGTCCGCAGGAGATCGATCCGATCGACGAGGAAGCGCAGACCCCCGCGCCGGCCGCCCCCAAGGCACCGGCCAAGGCGAAGTCCCGCAACCCGCGCGATCCCCTGATCGATACCACGCCGTTCGGCAGCGAACCGGCCGCCCAGTTCCCCGAGGCCTCGGCCGACGAGGATGAGGCGCTGTTCGGCGCGCTCTGGCCGCTGGGCGACAGGGTCAAGCTCGACGCCACCGTGGATCGCCGTGTCTTGCGTCAGCAGCGCGACCGCCTCGGAGCGCTCGGCTACGAGTTCGCACCGCTGTCCCAGGACTGGCACCGCGCCCAGGCCTGATCCGTCCGTCGCGCCCGCGACGTTCCACCACCCGCCGGGGGTTCTTCTCCGACGGGGAGGGGCTCCGGCTTTTTTTTCTTTCCTACCTGTCCCCGTCCAGGCCCTGCATCGCAGGGCCCTTTTTGTCCCACGCACTCGCGCACGCCTGGCTCCAAGCCGGTCGAGGCCGATTGCTTCCATCCTCAAGGAGATAGCCATGCAACTCGCTTCTCGTTTCGCACCACATTCCCCGACGCTGCGTGCGGACCATCCATTGTCAGACGACCAGATCCATGCGGTCGCACCGTCGATCTTTGCAGAGTCCCCGCACGAAAGCCGTTCCGAGCGGTACAGCTACATACCAACCGCTGCCGTCCTGGCGGAGCTGCGCCGAGAAGGGTTCGAGCCGTTCATGGTGTGCCAGACCCGCGTGCGCCAGGAGGACCGCCGCGACTACACCAAGCATATGCTCCGCCTTCGCCATGCGAGCCAGATCAACGGCGCCGAGGCGAACGAGGTCATCTTGCTGAACTCGCACGACGGCACCAGCAGCTACCAGATGCTGGCCGGCATGTTCCGCTTCGTCTGCCAGAACGGCTTGGTCTGCGGCGATACGTTCGGCGATGTTCGCGTGCCCCACAAGGGCAACGTCACCGAACAGGTGATCGAAGGCGCCTATGAGGTCCTGCAGGGCTTCGCGCAGGTGCAGGACTCCCGCGATGTCATGCGTGCCATCGCGCTCGAAGACGGCGAGGCCGAGGTTTTCGCGCGCTCGGCCCTGACGCTCAAGTACGACAGCCAGAACAAGGCGCTGCCGATCACCGAGAGCCAGGTGCTGGCGCCCCGCCGTTTCGACGACAAGCGCTCGGACCTGTGGTCGGTGTTCAACCGGGTGCAGGAAAACCTTGTCAAAGGCGGCCTCTCCAGCCGGACGGCCCAGGGCCGGCATCAACGGACGCGACCGGTGCAAGGCATTGACCAGAACGTCCGGCTCAACCGGGCGCTGTGGATGCTGGCAGAAGGCCTGCGGCAGTTGAAGGCCTGATCTCCACGCGGGCCCTACCCATCCCGTGCTGGGTTCGCGGTTCTCACACCCCGCTCCGACCGGAGCGTTCTTCCATCCCCCAGGGGCCGTACCCGCCCCTGGGGCCGGTGCTGTCCCTGCCTTCATCGAGAGGACATCACCATGCTCCCAACCTCATCGACCCGCCCTCTGTATCGCGTCGACGAATGCCCCGACCTCATGGCCGATGGCTGTGTCGGCGACGAACAGGGCAACCTGGTCTTCCTGTCCATCTGGGCGCGCGACACCGCCGTCCAGGAGTTCCTGGCCCGTCTGACCCTCGGTCGCGACGAGCAGGGGCTGGACCAGTTCCACATCGTCACCGGGCAGGGCGGCTCGCTCCCAGTTTTCGTCGGCAACGTCGATAACCTGGAAAAGCGCATCACGCGCGCTTACCGCCGCACGCTGTTCGGCTCGCTGACGAACGTGTGGCTGTTCGACCGACGCTGCGTTCGGCCCGACAAGGCCAACGCCAGCGCGCTGGCGCTTCTGCCGCGCGAGTCCGCTCACCGGTTCGACCGGCTGTGGTCGCTGGTGCGGGACACCTGCCCGCTGCCGCTGCTCGATCACTGGCGCAACATCGTGCTGGAGCTATTGCAGGCGCGGTCGATGCTGACCCGCCTTCCGTTCGCCCTCGGGCCATTGGAAGGCCATCGGCTCGCCATCGACGTACCGGCGCTGACCCAGGCGCTGGGCGGACTAATCCGCGGCAACGTGCTCACCGCTGACGCCTCCGGGCGTCCGATCGTCTCCGACCTGCCGCTCGAAGCGGTGGCTTGAGGTCTCCGCATCGGACATGCGCGCGCGCATGTCCGCTTCCTTCCATCGACATGCCCCAGGAGATCCCCATGGCACTCATGTTCCCGCGGCTCGCCCGCAATTTCGTCAAGAACGGTTACTTCCCCACGGATGAACCCACGCTCGAAAGAGCGCTCGCCGCACTGGCGCCCGCAGATGGGCCGATGTGCATCCTCGATCCCTGCGCCGGCGAAGGCGTGGCGATCGCCGAAGCCGCCCACGCCCTCGGGCGCGAGCAGGTGCAGGCGTTCGCCGTCGAGTACGACGCCGAGCGGGCACGTCATGCCCGACAACTGGTTGATCGTTGTATCCACGGCGACCTGATGGACACGCTGGTCTCACGCCAGACCTTTGGCCTGCTGTGGCTCAACCCACCCTATGGCGACCTGAGCAAGGATGCCAACGGGAACATCGGCTACCAGGGCCAGGGGCGTGCGAGGCTGGAGAAACTGTTCTACCAGCGTGCGCTGCCGCTGCTGCAGTACGGCGGCGTGCTGGTCTTCATCGTGCCATCCTACGTGCTCGATGCCGAGCTGGTCGGATGGCTGACGCGCCACTTCGCCGACCTGCACATCTACCGTGCGGTGGAGATGCAGTTCAAGCAGGTAGTGATCTTCGGTCGCCGGGTTCGCCAGCGCGACCAGGCATCGGATTCGGTCAAGGCTGTTCGCGGTCTGCTGCTGCAGATCGGGCAGGGTGACACCGAAGCCGAAGAGCTTCCTCTCGAATGGCCGTTCCTGCCTTACGTGGTTCCAGCCAGCCCGGTCGAGCCGGAGCACTTCTATCGCGTGACGATGGAGCCCGAGCAGTTCGTCGATGAAGTCGATCGGCTGCAAGGGCTCTGGCCGGCGCTCGATACGCACCTGGGCACCGCGCAGCAGTCGCTGCGGCCACCGGCGCGGGCCTTGTCGCACTGGCATCTCGCACTAGCCTTGGCCGCGGGCGCGATTTGCGGTGTGGTGCGGTCCAGGAGCGGGCGCGTGCTCGTCGTCAAAGGTGATACCCACAAGGAGAAAACCCTCCAGACGGAATACACCGAACGCGACGACGGCTCCGTGGCCGAGACGCGCATCCTCACAGACAAGTTCGTGCCGGTCATTCGTGCATGGGACTTGACGCTGGGCTCGCCCACGTGGGGCGAAGTGCTGACCATCCGCTGATCGCTGTTCCCTGACGGTTCGCCGTCGCTTTCATCCACCCACCGGGGTCACGTTGCCCCCGATGGGGTGCCGTGGCCCCTTCTTCCAGAAGGAGAAACCACCATGGCACTCGCAGTCCTCAACCTCGCGTCACAAGCACGCTTTTCGCCCGGGCAGGTGGTCATGACCGCCGGCGTCGACGAGCTGGTCCGACAGGGTCGGCTCAACCCCACGCCGTACCTGCGCCGCCATCTTCATGGCGAATGGGGCGACCTGAGCGACAGCGATCGGCGGCAGAACGACGCCGCGCTGAAGTCCGGCGAGGATCGTCTGTTCTCGTCCTACCAGGTCACGCCCGACCTGAAGCTCTGGATCATCACCGAATGGGATCGCAGCGTCACCACGCTGCTGCTGCCCAGCGAGTACTGATCCGCATCCGGCGGCCTCGCGCCGTTCCGTTCTTCCCACCCTGGGGCATGTCATCGCCCCACGGGGGAGGTGCATGCCCCATTTTCTTTGGAGCATCACCATGTCCCTCGATCTTGAAACTGTTCCCACTGCCGCCGAAGACACGCCTGTCCAGGGCAACCTGCTCGAAGCGGCTGCTTCTCGCCTCACGCTCAGCCTGCAGGACTTCGTGTCCGAGTTCGGCGACGAGCTGCTTGATTCGCTCAACCGAGCCAACCCGCCGGTCTACACCGGCCAGCCGCGGGCGCATCGCCAGATCGTCCTCGCGGGTCTCAAGCGCAAGCTGTTCCAGGCGCAAGCCGATGTGGTCCATGCCGTCACCGAGCTGCTGGCCGATCGCGGCGAACGTGCTGCGATCGTCAATGGCGAGATGGGCTGCGGCAAGACGACGGTGGGTATTGCCACCG
>JBEOKH010000526.1:0-4729 GCA_040275625.1 Thauera sp.
GGATCGACTCGACGTTGAGGCAGACCACGATGCCCAGCACGACGCCGGCGAGCGGGGCGAGCACCGGCACGAAGACCGCGACGCAGAGCGTGGCGAGACTCGTGGTGCGCACGCGCAGCTGGCGGCGGATCGGGGTGTCGGGCAGCAGCTTCTTCATGTTCGGTGCCTTGAGCCCGGCCTGGGTCAGGTGCAGCCAGGCGAGGAAGGGCAGGATCTTGTAGAGCATCGCGGTGATGGTGCCGCCGAAACCGCCGTGCAGGATCAGCACGCCGGCGAGGATCGGCCAGTACTCCGCATCCGACCAGAGCGATATCACCAGCACGAGCACGCCCGCGAGGGCGGCGTACATCGCCTGGCGGAAGGCAAGGAAGGGGGTGTCGGGCTTGCTGCGCCGCGAGTGCGACTGCAGGTAAAGGGTGATGGCCGCGTAGCAGCCGCCGAGCAGGCCGAGGGCGACGATCGCGGCGACGCGTGCGCCGTCGAGGGCGAGGAACTCGGCGACCGTCCACAGCACCAGCGTGGCGGTGACCGCTGGCGCCCACAGCGCGGTGACGCGCGCTGGATAGGCCGCAGTGATCTGGAACATCGGCACCACGACCCAGCTCGTCGCGGCGAGCAGGACCGCAGCCCAGCCCATCCAGCCCCAGCCGGCATGAAGGTTGACCAGGGTGGGCAGCGCCACGGGCAGCGCGAGGCCGCGGCCGAGCACCAGGGCGAGTGCCAGCCCGAAGCCGGCGGTGACAGCGAGGCCGACGAAGGCCATTCGCAGGTCGCGCGGCGTGCGGGTGTTGGAGCCGGTCGTGGAGCCGCGCTTGAGCCCGAGCACCGCGGCGGACAGGAAGAGGGTGAGGCCGCCGACGAGCAACACCGCCCCGCCGAGCAACACATCGGGGGTGCCGGTCGCGAGCCCGAAGGCGAGCCCGGCCGTGCCGAGCGTCATTGCGACGTGGGTGATGCCGGCGATGAGCAGGGGCGCCGGCATGGTCGCGCCGGCGACCACCGGCATGACCTGCAGCAGTGCGCCGAGCATCACCTGCAGCATGAAGCCGGCGGCGAAAAGGTGGGCGATGGCGAGTGCGCCGGGCGTCCATCGCGAAACCAGGATCTCGCCGCCGAAGACCAGGGTCAGGCCGGCGGCGATCCCGAACAGGGGGGCGGTCAGGAAGAAGCGGACCGGAGCGGAAAACGGCGGGGTGTCCTCGTAGGAGAGACCCGGCCCCATCATGAGTGGCTGATCCTGATTTCGACTGCGCCGTCGTTGCGATAGGCCTCGGAATGCCGGTAGCCATCGCGGTCGAGGATGCGCAGCAGCGGGTGCGGCATGCGGTCCAGGATGAGCAGCATCTCCTCACCCTTGACCATGCTCATCAAGCCTTCCATGGCACGCTCGAAAGGTTCGGGCGGCTCGAGGCCGCGTGCATCGACGACGCGTCCGCTCATGCTGCGCGCACCTCGGCAAGATGCTTGCCGACGGAGTCGGAGAGACGCTGCTGCTCCTCGCCGGGCAGGCGGGTGTCGAGCATCGGGTAGATGACGCTCTCTTCCTTCATGTTGTGCTGCTGCATCATGATCAGGAGCGTCTCGGCCTCGCCTGCGAAGTCATCGGCATCCTGCTTGTCGAGCGCGTACTGCAGCGCGGCGAGTGTGTCACGCATGTTGCGGTGTTCGCCGCGCATCACCGCGGTTGGGCCCTGGGTCATGCCGGTGGCCTGCTCAAAGGCGGGAAAGAGGGTGCTCTCCTCGGCGTCGAAGTGGGCGTTGAGGGCGTCGGCGAACTTCTTCAGCACGTCGGCCGCTTCGGCCCAGTCGCCGTCGGAGGCGAGTTCTTCTGCGCGCACGAAGATGCCGTCACAGTCGCGGTGGTCGTGGGTCATGAGTTCGGAAATGGTGTTCATTGGTGTCTCCTCTCTGGCGGGTGGGGTGAATTCTCCTCAGGAGGCGACAAACGGCATTGATACAAGTCAAGAGCATTGGTGGGGGTGCAACAGTTTGCCCTGCATCAACGGCTTGCCCGCGCGCGCAGGCAGCTTGGGTCGCGGGCTGCTTGCAGGCACAATGCCCGCTTTTTGCGCGGAGTGCGGGTGACGCGATCGAATCGAACGCAGGCGCGCGAGCACGGTTGGGTGCGGATCTTCCTGCCCTTCGCACTCGGCTATTACCTGTCCTATCTGCTGCGTACGGTCAACGCGGTGATCTCGCCCCTGATGACCGCCGAGCTTGGCCTGTCGGCGGCCAGCCTGGGGCTGCTGACCAGCGCGTACTTCCTCGCTTTCGGGGCGGCGCAGATTCCGGTCGGGATCGCGCTCGACCGCTTTGGCCCGCGGCGGGTCGAGGCCGCCTTGCTGCTGCTTGCAGCGCTCGGCAGCGCGCTGTTCGCGTATGGCGATTCGCTCGGCGAGCTTGCGGGCGCGCGCGCGCTCGTGGGGGTTGGCGTTTCAGCCTGCCTGATGGCGGCGCTCAAGGGCTTCGCGATGTGGTATCCGCCCGAGCGGCAGAGTTCGATGATCGGCTTCATCATGGCCTCGGGCTCGCTCGGTGCGCTCACCGCCAGCGTACCGCTCGAAGTGGTGTTGCCGGCACTCGGCTGGCGCGGCGCGTTCTGGATCATTGCCGCGGTGGCGCTGCTGGCCGCGGTACTGGTGCTGCGTTCGTTGCCCGATTCGCCGCAGGCATCCGGGGAGCGCTCGCTCGGGCAGGCGCTGCGCGTGGTGGCCGGGATCTATGCGGCGCCGGCGTTTCTGCGCTATGCGCCGGCGTCGGTGTTCTTCGTCGGTGGCTTCATGGCCCTGCAGAGCCTGTGGGTCGTGCCCTGGGTGATGAACGTCAACGGGCTCGACCTGAGCGGGGCTGCCACGGTGCTGGTCGCCCTCAACCTTGGCAATCTGGCTGGCCAGCTCTCGATCGGGCTGCTCGGCGTACGCCTCGCGCGCGCGCGGGTGGAGCCGGTCACGCTGCTGCGCGCGGGCTACGGCGGCATGCTCGTGGTGCAGGCGCTGATCCTGTGGTCGGCGCTGCCGCCGCTGCTGTTGTGGTCGGTGTTCGGCGTGCTGACGGCGGTGAACTCGCAGACCTATCTCGCCGCCGCGCGGGCCTTTCCCGTGGCGCTGTTCGGCCGCGTCAGCACCGCGCTCAACCTGATGGCGTTCGCCGGCGCCTTCGGCGTGCAGTGGGGCATCGGCATCGGCCTCGACCTGATGCAGGCGGGCGGCGCGGACCTGCGCAGCGCGCTCGCTTATGGCTTCGCCGCGCTGCTCGTGCTGCAGGCGTTCGCGTTCACGCCATTGCTCGGCCGGGCTGCGGCGCCACCGGCACATGGCGCGTCGTGAGGGGAGGAGGGCAATGCGGCATGCTGCGTGTGCACACCTTCCTTACCTGCGCGTTACAAAGCGGCGCAAAATACCGCTTTGACGGTTTTTCATGCATGCCGACCGGGCGCGGGCGGCATGACGCCCGCGCAAACGCGGCGACAAATATTTTCGATGGAGCTTCATATGTCTGATACCGCGACCGACTTGACCACCCTGCCGCCCAGGCGCAGGGGCGTTCGTCGGACGTTGTGGACGGTTGCGATCCTGCTGGCGCTGTCGGCGGCGGCCTACCTCGTGGTGCCGCCGGTGGCGCGACACTACGCGCAAAAACTGCTCGGTGAGACACTCGGGCGCGAGGTCAGCATCGAGCGGGTGCTCATCAATCCGTTCCGGCTGTCCGCGGAGGTCGGTGGGCTGCGCATCATGGAAGCCGATGGTGTGGGCGAGGCGCTGAGTTTCGAGTCGCTGCGCACCAACCTCGAGATCGAGTCGGTGGTGCGCAAGGGGATCGTGCTGCACGAACTGGCGCTCGTCAGTCCGCGGGTCAACGTCGTGCTCGAAGGCGAGGGCCGGCACAACTGGTCGGACGTGCTCGAGCGCATCGCCGCACTGGGTGGCGACGCCCCGGCCGACGATGCGGCGCCCACGCTGTTTTCGATCGGCAACATCCGGGTGAGCGACGGCCTGGTCAAGGTCGAGGACAAGCCGCGCGGGCTCAGCCACGAACTCGGCGAGATCGGCATCGGGGTACCCTTCGTCTCCAACCTGCCGGTGCGGGTCGACGTGTTCGTCCAGCCCTCGCTGTCGGCCACGCTCAACGGCGATCCGCTGCTGCTCAACGCGCGCACCAAGCCCTTCGCCGAATCGCAAGAAACCATCCTCGACGTCTCGCTGAAGGAGTTCGACCTCACGCCCTGGATCGCCTACCTGCCGATCGAGCCGCGCTTCCGCCTTCCTTCGGCGCTGCTGACGACCAATCTCGAGCTCTCGTTCAGCCAGACGGCCGAGGGTGCGCCGGTGCTCTCCCTGCGCGGTCCGCTGCAGGTTGACAAGCTGGTGCTGCAGGATCGAGAGGGCGCGCCGGTCGCGACCGCGGACGAGGTGGAGCTCGAATTCGCCGACGTGCAGCCGATGATCGGGCGCTGGCACTTCACCCGGCTGCGCCTGGCACGTCCGGAGCTCGACCTGGTGCGGCTGAAGGACGGCGGGCTCAACGTGCTCGGGCTGATATCGCCTCCGGCCGCCGAAGGCGCCAGGAAGGCAAAGGGCAAGGCTGCGAAAGGGGGCAAGGCCGCCGCGCAGGTCGCGCAGAAGGCGGCTTCCGGACCTGCCGCGGGTGCGGCCCAGGCAGACGCAGGCGTCACCACGCCGGCCGCCCCGGCGGACGGCAAGACGGTGGCCGGTGCCCGCGACGCAACCCC
>JBEOKH010000527.1:0-7607 GCA_040275625.1 Thauera sp.
AGCCGTAGCGCCTGGCGCGCATCCAGACGACGTGGCGCTGCTCGACCTCCAGCCACTGCACCCAGCGCATCGTCTCCAGCATCCGCTCGATCGCCTGTGGGCTGGGGGGCAACGGACGGTAGTCTGGCTCGTCGTCGGGATAGGCTTCCCATGCGTCTCGGGCAAAGGCCGGCCAGACGTTGAAGTAGCCCTGCACCCGCACTCGGGGCAGGCGTCGTCCAGTGTCAGCCGCTTCGGCGAATCGTGCCGCCACGTCTTCGATGGTCCAGTCAGCCATGACGGCGTCCTCCCATGCCGTACAGCCGTTCGCCCAATCGCCGCACGAACTCCCGCTCGACGAAGTCCAGTCGCTCGTCGGTGTCGGACACCACCAGGATGCGCTGCTCGCGCCAGCCGGTCTCCTTCACCGCTTCGAGATCCGTGACGTCTGGCTGCAGCCGCCCCAGCGGGCAGCGATAGCGTTGCGGAGGGATCTTCATGCGATTTCCTCCTGAGCCACTGCCCATGCCAGCAGGGCCAGCGCGTCGGCTTCGTTGTCGTCCTGCGGTGCGAAGCCGCGTGCCTTGGCAGCGGCGATCATCTCGGCCTTGCCGGCATTGCCTTTGCCGGTAGCGTGCTTCTTGATCGTGCCCACCGGCACGCCCTGGTAAGGGATGTTGCGGTGCTCGCACCACGCGGTCAGGTGCGCGAGAAATCCACCGTAGGCGTGCGCCGCGTCGACACCGGCGTGACGACGCACTTCCTCGAAGTAAACCGCATCAATGCGGTCAGCGCACTGCTTGACTTCGGTGAGCCAGCGCCTAAACCGAAGGAAGCGCATACCACCTCCCTCGAACCGGCCTGGCTTGAACGATTCCGAGCCACTGATGATTGAGCCATCCCGACTGCGCAGCGCCCACCCGGTCTGAGTACCCAGGTCCACCGCCAGCAGACAGGATAAATTCTCCGGGTCGAGTGTCGAGAAGAAATAGGCAGACACCTCCCTACGTACAGGAGAGGGAACCTCTGTTCCCTCTCCTACGTAGTAGGAGGGAGAGATTTCTCCAACTGGAATGCCCTCGCAAAGCCTGCAAAAACAGTGTGTTAGCTCAGTTGGCAAGTTGGCAAACTCAGTTGGCACTGCCAACTGCCAACTGAGCGTAACTTCATGATTTTCCTTGCTTTCCAGTTGGCAGGGGTTTGCCAACTGAATCCAGTTGGCAGAATTCGGGTTCCAGTTGGCAACATTTTTGCCAACTGGATTGCCGATGGGCAGATACGTGCTCATGCGGGTTGCTCCATGTCATTCAGGTCATCTTGGTAAACCCATTTCTCGGGATTCTCGACCGGCAGGGCGATACCCGATTGGGGACATTTGTAGTGGGTGGGCAGCACGGTGCGATCGCTGACCAGCACCTCACCGGACTCCGGATCCGGCTCCCCGACGACGCGCAGGACCATCGCCTCGACGCACAGGTAGCCAAACTTCGTGCGGCTGACCGATGGCAGGCCGTATTCCGAACTGTTGCGAAAGAACTTGATGTAACCCTGGGTGGCCAGCGCAGAAATGCGCTCGCGGATGGTTCGTTCGCCCCCGAGCCCGGCCTTGCTCTCGAAGGATTCGGCAAGCTGATTGGCGGTATAGCAACGCCCCTGTGCAGCCTCTTCGAAGAGGATCTGCAGGATGACGTCGCGTTTGCGCCGCCGCTCCGCATCCAGCTTGGCGCCGTACGCCTGAAGGACCAGGCGGTCTCCGGGCGTCACTTCCCGCCAAACGCCCTGGATCTTGTCGACGTGCTTGGTGGGGATCGCCGGCCCATTGCGCAGCTCGAAGAGCACCTGGCGGGGACTCCGGGTCTCGTCCGCGCGAAACAGCAGCATCCCCGTCGAGTAGTAGCCGCGCAGACTGCTGGCGCCGGAGAGCGCCTGGAACGGGTCTTCCTCGAACTGCCGCTTGCCGAGCTTCTTGGTGTGATGCACCAGCACGATCCCGGCCTCAGGATTGACCGCATCACGCAGACGCTCGACGCGCTGCGACAGGAAGAACAGCATCGCGGCGTTGTCGTTCTCCCCGGCGCTGCCCTCGCCGCCGTCGAAGACGTTGCGGATCGGATCGATGGCAATGATGTCGGGCGGTTCCGGGCTGAAGGCCTGGGTAATGGCCGGAATGATTTGGGCCAGTCCGGCATCGTTCAGAAGCAGCCGCAGCTGCGGCGTGGCCACGAAATTCACCCGTGCCTCGGGAATCCGGTGCGCTGGCAGCTTGATCGCCTTCACCCGTTCACGCAGGTAGTGGTACTGCACTTCCGCCTGCAGGTAGAAGACACGTAGTGGCCGCGCGGGCTCCAGGCCTAGGAACGTCGCACCGGCTGCCATGTGCGTGAGCCAGGACAACAAGAAGTCGCTCTTGCCGACCTTGGGTGCGCCACCAAAGACCAGCATGCCCGCCGGCGTCAGCACCCGGGGAGCGATGAGGTCCGGGGGTAGCGGTGAATCGTCATCGAGCAGGGCCCCCAGGCTGAAGGTGGGCAGCACCGGCGCCGCCGCCTTGATCACCCGCCGTTCGCCTTCTGCGATGAAGGCAGCGATATCGAAGCCTTCGTCCGTCGCGTCGGCCGCGTCCCATTTCTCGGGCTTGTCCGTCGGTGGCACGAGGATCATTACCGACCGGCAGCCCGTCACGACGCATGCTCGCGCCGCCGCCTCGGCGTAATCCCACCCTGGCGCATCGCGATCGGGCCAGATCAAGACCGCCTTGCCGGCGAGCGGCGTCCAGTCGGTCTTGTCGACCGGCGCCTTGGCGCCGTTCATCGCCGTGGTGGCGACGAGGCCTTGGCGAATCAGGGCATCGGCACACTTCTCGCCCTCGACCAGCACGACCGCGTCGGTCTGCGCGACAGCCGGCAGGTTGTACAGCGGCCGCGGGTCCGGAGCGCGACACATCCGGGCGCGCACGTCCCAGGGACGAAACTCTTTGCGTCCCGGCGCCGGGTCGTAGCGGTAGATGCAGGCGATCAGTTCGCCAGTGGGGTTCAGGTAGTCCCACTTGCCGGTCGGTGGTCCAAGTTCGTCGAGAGGCGCCTCATGTCTCGCCAGCGCCGGATGGATCAGCGCCCGACCCAGGAGGCCGGCAGCGGCTTCCATCACCGCAGGGAAGGCGGTGCGGGTATCCAGCCCGTAGTGGCGGGCGATGAGCTCGAACACGTCACCGCCTTCACCGGTCGCGCGATCGGTCCACAGCCCGGCTTTCTCGCCGGTGAGGACGATCTCCAGGCTGTCGCCTGGAGTGCCGTCGATGTCACCGATCAGGAAGGTCTTGCCGCGGACCTTGCCGGCGGGGAACATCGCCATCAGCACCGACGGCAGGCGTGCCAGCAGTTCGGCACGCAAGTCGTCCCGTTGCCCCGCCAGATCGACCCGGTGCTCGGTGGGCGCGTCGTTGAAGTCAAGCATCGGCGACCTCCAGTTCGCTCTCAGCGACGCTCGTGGTGGCTTTCCGGGTTCGAGGCACCGTGACCCAGTACGCCTCTTCGCTGGCGAGGTAGCCCCCCTTGCGGGCGATCTCGCGAACGAAGTCCGGATGCAGGCCCACGAGATCCGTCCATCCATCAAGCGGGCGACCGGTGACAAAGCGCCGTGCACTGGCCCGCAGGTAGGGCTCGCGCTCGAGGCAATCGACGATTGCCAGCGCGATCACCGCCACCACGAGGTCGGCCTCGGGGCCCTGGACCGAGGCATGCCGGCGCAGCAGCTTCACGATGACCCGTGAACCCACCAACGGCCTCGGCGGCGCCCAACGCTTCAGGGCGGTGCTCATCGCGCCCCTCCTGCGCCGGCACAGCGCTCCTGCCAGCTGCAGAACCTGCACTCGAAGTGGCTCGGGTCAACGAAACCACGCGGCAGCAGTTCTCCCGCTTCGGTGGCCTGAATCACGCGCACCGCGCGGTCCGACATGCGCTGCGCCAATCCCCCGTCGAACGGCACGAGCTCGAACCACAGTTCCTGGGTATCCTTGTTGATCGCGGTGAACAGCGCCGGGTGGTCGGAAATGCCGGGAATCGATGACTCCATGTACGCCTGGTAGATCGCCACCTGCGCCGCATAGACGGGCTTGCTGACCGCCACGCCGGACTTGACGCACGCCTTCCAGTTCCGGTCGTTCATCGTCTTGCACTCGAACAACATGGGGAACGAGAGGCCGAGATCGGCGGGACCGTCACTGAAGATGCCGTCGACGTGCCCCCGGATTCGCCCACCGGCGACCGAGAAGCCGAACTGCCCGCCATCCTTCTTGCGGGTGTGGAGTTCGAACCCGGCCAGACGCAGCCAGCGCACGGCCAGGTCCTCGAGGACATGCCCGACCTCGAAGATGCGCAGGGTCCGCCCCGAGAAGCCCTTTCCAGGGTCGACGGGAGCGCCGGCGTACTCGAACTGCAAGGCGCGCTCGCAACTCACCCCGAGGCGCGACGCCCCGAGGTACTGGCGTGGGGTCTGCTGGGCACGCTCGGCGTCGAGCGCCTGATCGATCACCTGCGTGAACTGCTCGTGGAGTCTGGGTTGATGATTGAAGTCGAGCATCACCGCAGCCCTCCCGACGAGGCGGGCTGAGGGCTCAGCCTCGCCTCGAAGTACGCTCGCTCCTTCGCTGCAAGGCTTTCGTGTTCCTGGAGCATGTGCGCCTGATAGGCGTCGACCACGACCTCGACCAGACGCAGGACTTCCGCCTTGCCGTAGTCGGCCAGAGGCCGCTCCATGCCGATGGAAGCCACGTAGTCGCCGAGCGGTGCCAGTGCGGCGCGCATCGCGGCCAATTCCATTTCGGTCGGGTCAATCATTGGCCCCTCCGTTCTTTCCATGAGGCGAGCGAAGGCGTCCTGGCAGCGCATCGAGCAGAACTGCCAGCGATCGGTAGTGCGATGCGGATCGCTGCGTTTGAGTTGAGGGTTGAAGTAACCGAACCCCCGGGCTTGTCGGGAACAGATCGCACATTTCAAGCTGCCTCCCGCGCATCGCCCTGGGCATCGTTGGCCGCCATCACCAGGCGCCGGATCGTGACCTTGTTGAACTGGAACGAGAGCAGCGCCGAGGCCTGGTAGCGGGACAGGCTGAAGTCCTGGCGATACTGCGGCGGCAGGAATTGCAGCTGCCTCTCCGTTGGCGACTCGCGCAGCCAGCGCCGGCTCTTGTGCGCCGAGTCCTGCGATTCGTTCTCGTTGAGCCAGTCGTCGGCATGCGCCAGGCAAATGGTGCGGTCGCCCAGTGCGAGCAGCCTCGCTCGCAGATCCTTGCCACCGCCGACGGCGAACCACCGGCCGTTGAGGAAGAAGACGCCGCCCCAGGCGTTGAAGCCGGTGGCCATCAGCGCGTCGTCACACCCGAAGAGGTCGCACCAGCAGAAGTTGGAGCGTTTCAGGAGGTCGATCTCGCTCATCACGAAATCGGTCAGCGGTAGGGCATCGAGATTGCGTTCCCAGACGTAGCCGCATAGGGGGCATTCCATACAGGCCAGCGGGACTTCGGCGCCGCACTCCGGACACTCCTTGGTCGGCGCTTCGCCCTGGTGCAGTTGGCCATCGAGATTGACCTCCTGCTCCAGCGAGCCGTGCATCAGCGAGGCGGTGCCGAAGTCGAGGACCACGCAGTCGGTCTTGATCACGCCGGGATATTCCTCGGGGTCCACGGTGCGCAGTCCGCGGCCGACCATCTGAATCAGGGTCGACTTGTAGGAACTCAGGCGCAGCAGCACGACGCAACTCGTCGGGGTGTAGTCGTAGCCCTCGGTGAGTACCGCGACATTGACCACGACTTGGGCAGTGCCGGTCTCGTATTCCGCCAGCCGAGCCTTCCGCTCGGTCTCCGACAACTCGCCGTGGATCAGGACCGCGGCAACGCCGGCGGCGACGAAGGCCTCGGTAACGTTCTCGGCATGCAACACCGTCGAGCAGAAGACGATCGTCTTACGTTCCCGAGCCTTCTCCTTCCAGTGGCCGATCACCGCCTGGGTGATCGGCGCCGTGTTGAGGATGGCAGCGACCTCGTCCATGTCGAAGTCGTGAGCCGTGCGGCGCACCTTGCCCAGGGCATCCTGGGCGCCGACATCGATCACGAAGGTGCGCGGCGGCACCAAGTGGCCGCTGGCGATCATCTCGCCCAGGGTGATCTGGTCGGCGACGTTCGAGAACACCTCCCGCAGGCCCTTGCCATCCCCACGGTTTGGAGTGGCGGTGAGTCCGCAAATGCCGGCCTTCGGGTTTCTCGCCAGCACCCGATCGATCACCGCGCGGTAGCTCGGCGAGGCGGCGTGATGCGCTTCATCGATCACCAGGAGATCGAGCGTCGGCATCCGCTCGAGGTGCGATCCCCGAGACAGCGTCTGGACCATCGCAAAGGTGGCGCGACCGGCCCACGACTTCTCGTGGGCGTCGAACACCGAGGTGGCGAGGCCCGGATTGACGCGGGCGAACTTGGCGCGGTTCTGGTCGGTCAGTTCCGTGCGGTGCGCCAGGATGCAGGCCTTGGCGTCGGGCTCGGTGAGCAGGTTGCCGGCGACCGCCGAGAGCATGAGAGTTTTCCCAGACCCTGTCGGCGCCACCGCCAGGGTATTGCCGTACCGTTCGAGCGCCGCCAGGGTGCGGTCGACGAGCAGGGTTTGACGGGGACGAAGCATCATGATGTCCGTCCTCCCTTACTCGGCCCAACTGGGGCGACCCGTCACCGGGGCCCGTCCGCTGGCCTGGGCATAGGCGTTGGGATTACTTGCCGGCGGCGCCACGGCTGCGCGTGGGCTGGCGCCCATCAGCGCGGCATACTCCTTGTGATCCGGCGTGACGGCCGACTTGACGACGCTCTTGTCCTGACCGTGCTGGTCCTTCTCCCAATCGACTTTCGCCAGGAACTCGATGCCGTCGAGGTCGGCGAAGCCGCCGATACGCCGGGCGTTCTGCGCCGTCGCGCTGTTGTCGCCGGGATGGATGCCACGCGCCGAGTTCAGGATCGCCTTGATGAAGGTGCGTCCCATGTTGGCCCACTCAGGCCCTTTCGGACTCAAGAGACCGATCAGCGACCACATCTTGCGACGGGCGAATTCGCCTTCCAGGACGACGAACTCGCAGTTGAGATACACCGACCCGGTTTGCGCGTTGCGCGTGGCATAGCCGTCGGTCCAGCCCTGCGCGGGATCATCGAAGCCGCCCGGGCGGACGGTCATGCGGACGCGGACGAAGGTGCCCTTCGGAATCGGGTCAAAACTGTTTTGCTCGGAAGCCGAGTTGAAATCAAAGTAGCTCATGGTCAGGACTCCTGAGTCGGAAGTGAGGGAATAGCGACGGGGCGAGCGAAGTCGAGCCGCTCGGGTGCGGGTCGGGCGGGGCCGGCAATCTTGGCCATCAGGCGGCCGAGGTGAGGCTCCTCGATCGGGTCGAGGCGCCCGGATCGGTCCTTGGCCGGGTAGCCCCAGGCGTTCAGCGTGTGGCAGACGAAGGCGCGGTAGCTCGTACCGTCATCGGCTTTCAGTTCGGCGAGGGTGATGACCTCGTCGACGATGCCGGGGAGTTCGAGGCCGGTCTTGGATCCATCGATCTGCAGCGAGAAGACGCGGCGATTGAAGTCATCGAGCTTCTCGTCGAGGA
>JBEOKH010000528.1:0-1848 GCA_040275625.1 Thauera sp.
GAGCGCCGCCAGCCACCCGGCCTGTCCGCGCCCGTCCACGGTGATGAGCACGCCGTGGCGCAGCAGCACATGCGCCGGATCGAAGCAGCGCAGCAGCGCATCAGGCGTATCCCACAGGCGCTGGGCGAGCGCCAGGGTCGGTTCGGTGCGCAGTGGATCGTTGTGACAGGCGGCGATGACCGGGCCGCTCGCGCTATCGACGCTGGGCAGGAGCGCGAGCGCGAGGACGAAGCAGTCGAGCGGCGCCAGCGCCAGGGTGTCCGCCAGCCAGCCGAAGCTGCCGCACGCACCGGGGCTGGGCGCGGGCGGCGCCGCCGCGATGCATTCGCTGAGATGGCGCGCGGTCACATCCTGGGCGAAGAAGACCCGCCGCTCGTCCTCGTAGCGCACGCGGTCGAGTGCGACCAGGGTGCGATCGGCGAGCGGAGGCAGCGCACTGCCGTCCGCCGGCACGCCCTGCAGCGCCCGCTCGCGCCATAGCCAGCACAGTTCGCGGCGCAGGCGCAGGCTCGCCTGACCAAGCCAGTAGCGCGCCAGCGGGTCGTTGCCGCGCACGCCGGGCGTGAACGCCACCGGCGCGAGCAGGTCCTCGTGCGGGCTCCTGTCCATCATCATGGCACCGTCACGCTGGGGCTGACCCGGGCCTGCTGGTTGTTCACGCGCAGGATGACGCGGTAGGTCCCGGCAGGTGCGGCAGCGGCCGCGCCGATGACGATCAGGCTGTGCTGATCGGCGGCGGTCGTCACCACATCGAAGCTGCGCACGGTCAGCCCGTCTCCAGGGTCGTACAGCGACACCGTCACGTCGTCGCTGTCAGCGCCTAGCAGCACGCCATCGACCACGATGTCGTCACCGACGACTGCCGCGCTGCTGACGGTGGGCAACAGTCGCGCGGCAAGGAGGTTGCTCGAGCGCACGCGCGTGGCGGTGAGCCGGCGCCGCACCAGCAACGGGACCTCGCCCGCGGACAGCGTGCTTCCGGCGGCGATCGGCCCCTGCGGGTTGCCCTCCGGATCGCCCTCCACCGTGACCCGCAGGCGGTCGGGCAGACGCAGGACGGGCGTCAGCACCACGTCGCCGAGCACGACCTCGATGTCGCTCGCGGTGATGTCGATGCCGAACAGTTCGATCTCGCCACCTGCCTCGAAGGCCGCCGGGCTGACCCGCGTCAGGCGCGGCCCGAGTGAGGGCAGCACGCGGATGGCGATCCCGTCTTCGCCGATGACCGTCTGCGGCGCGCTCTCGTAGTCGATGCCGACCAGCAGCGCCGAGCGCAGCTCGCGCTCGGGCACGATCATCACCGGGCGCACCTGGAAGGCCGCGGACAGCCGGACGCGCTCCTCCGCCCCCTGCATCAGACTGGACACCAGCTCGACGCCGGCGTCGTCGAAGCTGAGCTTGAGCGGCTCGGGGTTGTTCTCGAGCGCGAGCCGCACGTCGAGGTCGACCAGCGGATGCAGGCGCAGGTAGCCCAGCCCGTGCAGCGCAGCCAGGCCGCGCCCGAGCAGTTCGTGCGCGGCAGCGCTGTCGCTCTCCTCGCGATCGTCGAAGGCGGTGACCAGATACTTGAGCACCAGCCACAGCGGCGGCACCTCGCCGTCGCGCAGGGTGTGGTTGCGCAACGCGGCGTCGAAGCCGACGGCGTACAGGAACAGGTTGAGCTTGGCGGCGGTGTTGGTATCGGCGGCCGCTTCGGGCTTGCCGACGCTGACCTCGAACCCAAGGCGCAGCAGGTGGTCCCGCAACAGCCGGGTCACCGCGCCGATCGCCCTGCCGGAGTCTGCGAGTGCCATGGCTCAGATCCTGCGCAAGGCGCGGCGCGACAGGCCGGAGCGCGGCGCCTGCTGC
>JBEOKH010000529.1:0-2762 GCA_040275625.1 Thauera sp.
GCGCAGCACCGGCGGCTCGCCGAGCACGCGCGCGGCGTAGTCGGCATTGCGCGCCAGGCCATCGACGGTGCGCCCGAGGTAGTCGAACACCGTCCCCGCCTGCACCGTCAGCAGCACGCACAGCAGCACCAGCGCGGTCACCGGCGCCGCCTCCGAGACCTGCAGCCGCGGCGCCGTGAGCGCGCCCGCGGCCCAGAAGGTACGCACGCCCAGCCGCATCAGGGCGATGATCGCGGCCAGGCCGCCGCTCACCATCAGCGCGATCAGCACCCAGGTGCTGGCCGGCACGCTGTCATCGAGATCGGCGGCGCTCGCCAGCATGGCGTGGAACAGGCTGAACTTGGCGACAAAGCCGGCCAGCGGCGGCATGCCGCTGATCACCAGCGCACACGCGGCGAAGCTCAGGCCGAGAAAGGCGAGGCTGCCAGGGATGCCGACGCCGACCGGCTCTTCGGGCTTGTCCTCGATCGCGAACGCTTCCATGGTGATCGCGATCAGCGCCGCGCCCGGCGGGCGGATGCGCTCGGTGAGCTCGATCAGCAGCATGAAGGCGGCCATCGCCAGCGTGGAGCCGAGCAGGTAGTAGAGCCCGGAGGCGAGCACCGCGCTGCCCGAATGCCCGATCACCGCCAGCAGCGTGCCCGAGGAGATGATTGCGCCATAGCCGGCCATGCGCCCGCCGTCCTGGCTGGCGAGCATGCCGATGGCGCCGAACGCCAGCGTCGCCATGCCGCCCACGCTCAGCGCGGCGAGCCCGAAGCCGTCGAGTGCGCCCGCCGCGTCGCCGAACACCGCCAGCCACACGCGCAGCACCGCATACACGCCGACCTTGGTCATCAGCACCAGCATCGCCCCCACCGGCGCCGCGGCCGACGCGTAGGTGGTGGGCAGCCAGAAGCCGAGCGGCCACATCGCCCCCTTGGTGAGGAAGGCGAGCGCCAGGATGCTGGCGCCGACCTGCAGCAGCCAGGCGTCCTGTGCGCCGAGCGCGGCCGCGCGCTGGCTGAGGTCGGCGATGTTGAGCGTGCCGGCGGCGCCGTAGACCAGCGCCACGCCGATCAGGAACAGCAGCGATGCCGCCAGGTTGATCGCGATGTACTGCATGCCGGCGCGGATGCGGCGCAGGTTGTAGCCGTGCAGCACCAGGCCGTAGGACGCGGCGAGCATGACCTCGAAGAACACGAAGAGGTTGAACAGGTCGTTGGTGAGGAAGGCGCCATTGAGCCCCATCAGCAGGAACTGGAACATCGAGTGAAAGCTCACCCCGACCCGGTCCCAGCGCTGCGCCGAGAACACCAGCACGGCGAGCGCGATGGTGGCGGTGAGCACCAGCATCAGCGCGGCGAGCCGATCGATCATGAGCGCGATGCCGAAGGGCGCCGCCCAGTTCGAGGCCAGGTACACGCCGATGCCGTCTGCCCAGTGGCCGCCGTCTGCCATCAGCAGCAGGGCGATCGCCACCAGCCACAGCAGCACGCCGCTGGTGAGGCTCATGGCGAACTTCAGCGAGTGGCGCTTCTGGTTGATCGGGATCAGCAGCGCGCCGACCAGGAGCGGCAGCAGCACGGGCGCCACGATCAGGTGCTGCAGCCAGGGCAGGGTGGTCATTGGTGCGGCTCCTCCCCGTCCACGTGGTCGCTGCCGGTGAGGCCGCGCGCGCCGATCATCATCACCAGGTAGAGCGCGGTGGTGGCGAAGCCGATGACGATCGCGGTGAGCACCAGGCCCTGCGGCAGCGGGTCGGCAAACTGCGCCGGGTCGACGCCCGGCGTGGGCGTGATCGGCGGCATGTCCACCCACAGCCGGCCCATCGCGAAGATGAACAGGTTGACCGCGTACGACATCAGCAGCAGCCCGGTGATGAGCTGGAAGGTGCGTGGGCGCAGGATCAGCCAGATGCCGGAGCCAAACAGGACCCCGACCGCGAGCGCGATGACGATTTCCATCAGGGCGCCCTCCCGTTGGCGCGTGGGGTGTCGTGATGTGTGTCCTCGCCCGGCAGGCGATGAGCGCGCAGCGATTGGTGCGCGATCGCGACCAGCATCAGCATGGTGGTGCCCACCACCACCGCGAACACGCCGAGGTCGAACACGAAGGCGCTCGGCAGGTGCAGTTCGCCCACCAGCGGCCAGTCCACATGCGCGGTGTGGGTAGTGAGGAAGGGATGGCCGAACAGCCACGCCGCGAGCCCGGTGGCGCACGCCAGCGCCAGCCCAAAGCCGAGCCAGCGGTGCGGGCGCAGGCGCAGGTGGCTCTCCACCCACAGCGTGCCAGCGAGCATGTACTGCACCAGGATCGCCACCGCGAAGATGAGGCCGGCAACGAAGCCGCCGCCCGGCAGGTTGTGGCCGCGCATGAAGAAATACACCGCGATCACCCCCATGAAGGGCAGCAGCAGGCGCAGATAGACCCCGGCCACCATCAGGTAGCCGCTGTTTGCCTGCTCTGCGGGAGTCTGGCCGCGTGCCGGGTCGGCGTCGTGGCGTTGCTGCGCGGGCACGCCCACGCTCTCGGGCGCCGGGCGGAAGCGGCGCAGCAACGCATACACGGTGAGCGCGACCACCGCGAGCACGGTGATCTCGCCCAGGGTGTCGAAGCTGCGGAAGTCCACCAGCAGCACGTTGACCACGTTGCTGCCGCCACCGCCTTCGAGCGCGTTAAGGAGGGAGAAGTCGGCGATGGTGTCGGGGGCCGAATGCACCAGCACCGCGTAGGTCAGCGCGGCGAGCGCGCCGCCGCCGGGCACCGCCACCGCGAGGTCG
>JBEOKH010000530.1:0-6448 GCA_040275625.1 Thauera sp.
GGGGCGCCGTGGTTTGTTCGCGCCTTCCGGCGCTCCTACCGGGCAACCGGGACGCAATGGTTTGTTCGCGCCTTCCGGCGCTCCTGCCGCGCGTTTCCGGGCGCCTTGGTTTCTGTAGGAGCGGCGGGAGCCGCGAATGCAGCGGTTTCGATGCGACTACAACCCGGCGTTTACACCGCGTCGATCACCCCCTGGCGCTCGAGTTGCATCTCGTCGCAGTTGTGCCCCGGCCCGCTGCGATCGACGACGAGGAAGTCGCACACACCTTCAAGCGCGAGCAGCGGGTGGTGCCAGACGCCGGTGGCGTAGTTGACGCCCTGGTCGCCGCGGGCGAGAAAGACCTGGAGGTCCTCGACCGCGGGTGGATTGCCAGCGGGCGCGACCACCACCAGGTAAGGTTTGCCGGACATCGGGACGAAGGCCTGCGAGGCGAGCGGGTGGCGCTCCATCATGTGCACGGTGAAGGGCAGGCTGCGCGGCTGGCCGCGGAAGATGGAGACGATCACCCGCCCGTCGGCGCCGGGCTCGATGTTGGCGAGGTCGTGGTAACGCTCGGTGTTGCCGGCGTTGATGGTGAAGTGCTTGACCGCATCACTGGCCTCGATGACCTCGCCGAAGGGGGCGAAGGTCCCGCGGGTGAGCGGCTGCACGGAAAGCGGCAGGGCGCTCATTCACTTCGCCTCGACCTTGCCCCAAAGGCGCAGGCGTGAGACGCCGCCGTCGGGGAAGATGTTGAAGCGCACGTGGGTGATCGGGCCAAGCTGGGCGACCTGCTCGCTGAAGGTATGGATGGCGTCCATCTCGAGCTTCTGCTCGGGCAGCAGGGTCTGCCAGAACATCGACTGGGTGGTGATCGAGCGGTCGGTGCCGCCGCTCACATACGCCGCCTGCAGCGAGCAGCGGTCGGGGTAGTTGCCCTTGAAGAAGGCGGTGTCGACTTCAATGCGCTCGATGCTGCCGGGGGCGCCCAACTCGAGCACGCACCAGTCGTTGCCGGGCTCGCGGCGGCGGCGGGTCTCCCAGCCGTCGCCCATGTTCATGCCGCGGCCGGGCAGCAGCAGGGCGGCCGCCGATGAGCCGAAGCTGGCGTCGTTCCACGACAGCGCGCGCCCGCCGTTCTCCATCGCCACCAGGTCGACCAGCTCGCCGCCGGCGGCCTTGGCCGCGAGCGTGCTCACCGGGCGGCCATACACGCGCAGGCGCGCGATGCCGCCGTCCGGGTACATGTTCACGCGCAGGTGGGTCCACGCCTCGCTGCTCGCGCACTCGAGGATGTGGTGGCTGTTGGGGCCCATCGGGCTGGCGGGGAGGATCTCGGTCCAGATCGCGGCCTTGAGCGCTCCCACGTCGTCGGTCTCCGACACGCAGGCCTCGATGGAGACCGCCGGGGGGTAGTTGCCGGTGAAGTGGCTGGTGTCGACGTCGAAGCCGCGGATCACGCCCTTGACGCCGAGCCTGACCAGCGCCCAGTCGTGGCCGGCGACGCGCTTTCTGCGCGACTCCCAGCCGTCCATCCACTTGCCGTTGGTGTCGAACTTGCCCGGGACGAACTGGGCGGGTTCGGGGTTGAGCATGCGCGCGACCTCGGCGAAGAAGTCGTCCGAGGCGGCGAGCGCCTTCGCGCCCAGGCGCGGGTTGGCGAGGTCGACCGAGCGCAGCGCCCAGTCGGGCAGCTCGGCAGCGGGGGCGATGACGGGGGCGCCGGGGGTATGGCTGGCCATGAGTGTTCTCCTTTTTGGGGGTGTTATTTCGGGTTGTAGGGGTGACGCTCGATCCAGTGGCGGGCGACATCGACGCGGCGGCACACCCACACGCGGTCGTGCTTCTCGATGTGGTCGAGGAAGCGCTGCAGCGCCCTGAAGCGCCCTGGGCGGCCGAGCAGGCGGCAGTGCATGCCGATCGACATCATCGCCGGGCGCTCCTCGCCTTCGGCGTACATCACGTCGAAGGCGTCGCGCAGGTATTCGAAGAACTCGTCGCCGTGCGAGAAGCCCTGCGGCAGCGCGAAGCGCATGTCGTTGGTGTCGAGGGTGTAGGGCACGATCAGGTGCGGCACGGCCTCGCCGTCGGTCTTCTGCACCTCGGTCCACAACGGCAGGTCGTCGCCGTAGTAGTCCGAGTCGTAGAGGAAGCCGCCGTAATCGGCGACCAGGCGGCGGGTGTTGGGGGAGTCGCGGCCGGTGTACCAGCCGAGCGCGCGCTCGCCGGTCAGGCGCTCGATGATCTCCATGCCGATGCGCATGTGTTCGCGTTCGACGTCCTCGGGCAGGTTCTGGTAGTGGATCCAGCGCCAGCCGTGACAGGCGATCTCGTGGCCGAGCGCCTTGAACGCGGCGGTGAGTTCGGGGTGGCGCTCGAGCGCCATCGACACGCCGAAGATGGTCAGCGGCAGGCCGCGGCGCTCGAACTCGCGCAGGAGGCGCCACACGCCCACGCGTGCGCCGTACTCGTAGATGCCTTCCATTGACAGGTGGCGCTCGGGGTAGCTGGCGGCGTTGAAGAGCTCGGAGAGGAACTGCTCGCTGCCGGCATCACCGTGCAGTACGCAGTTCTCGCCGCCTTCCTCGTAGTTGAGCACGAACTGCACCGCGATGCGGGCACGGCCCGGCCAGTCGGCGTGCGGCGGGTTGCGGCCATAGCCGACGAGGTCGCGGGGGTAGGCAGGGTTCGAAGTCATGATGTCTTTTCCGAACAGGCGATCAGAAATTTTGAGGGCCGATGGGCCCCGGCGGTTTCTCTAGGAGCGGCGGAAGCCGCGAACAGGGCGAGGAGGCGGCACCACCCGGGTGGCCGCGTGTGTCGGCCTTGTGTTCGCGGCTTCCGCCGCTCCTACAGAGAGCCATCGGTGGCTGACTGGCGGAAACCGCGAACAAGGACAGCGGCTGGCCCGACGGGTCAGCTGTTCGCTCCGAACATCGCATCCAGCCGGAACCTCGCGATCTTGCCGATCTCGGCGAGGCAGGTGCGGAATTCGGTGTCGCGCTCGTTGGCCAGGCGCCCCTCGACGCGGTCCATGATCTGGTGGCGGGTCAGGCCCTTGACCGCGACCACGAACGGAAACCCGAAGCGCGCGCGGTAGTCCTTGTTGAGCTGGCGCAGGCGCTGGAGTTCTTCCTTGCTGCACTGGTCGAGCCCGGCGCCGCGCTGCTCGCCGGTGGAGGCGGTGGTCAGCGTGCCGGCCTCGGCTTCCTTGCCGGCGAGCTCCGGGTGGGCGCAGATCAGGGCGAGCTGCTCGGTGGCGTCGGCGGTGTCGACCACCAGGCACATCGCGGCGTGCAGGGCGTCGATGCTGGCGAAGGGGCCAGCGCTGCAGGCGCGCTCGGCGATCCACGGCGAGTGTTCGAAGATGCCGTCGAGGCGGGCGACGAAGGCGTCCTGGGGCAGGCGCGAGAGTTCGGCCAGCGCGGCCGCCGTGTTGTCGGCTGCAGCGGGTGCGGTGGGGGCGTGGGTGCTCATGCTGTCTCTTCCGTTCTCTGGTTTCGTGGCGAATCAGTCCGCGGTGGGCGCGCCCTGGGCGAACCAGATGGCGATCTTTTCGCGTTCTTCGTCGGTGATGCCGGTGAGGTTGCCGAGCGGCATGTAGCCGCTGGCGACGGTCTGCGCGCTCATCACTGCGTTGGCGGCGATCTGCTCGGGGGTCTGCAGCATCACGCCCTTGGGGGCCTGGGCGAAGCCCTCGTAGGTCGGCTTCTCGGCGTGGCAGTTGACGCAGCGCTGCTGCATGATCGAGCGCACGGTGGAGAAGCTCACCTTGTCGCCGCTGGCATCGACCTGCTTCGGCGCCATCAGCACCATCAGCAGCGCGATCAGCGCGACGCCCGCCGCCGGCAGCCACCACCTCACCTGGCCGCGGTGGCGCAGCACGAAGAACTGGCGGATCAGCACGCCGGCGATCATCAGCACGCCGAGCACCAGCCAGCCGTTGGCGTTGGCGTAGGTCATCGGGTAGTGGTTGCTGATCATGATGAACAGCACCGGCAGGGTGAAATAGGTGTTGTGCACCGAGCGCTGCTTGCCGATGATGCCGGGGCGCGGATCGACCTTCTCGCCGGCGTGGATCTGCGCCACCATCCGGCGCTGCCCCGGCATGATGTGGAAGAACACGTTGGCCGCCATCATCGTGCCCAGCATCGCACCGACATGGATGTAGGCGCCGCGGGCCGAGAACACCTGGTGCAGCACATAGTTGGCGACCATCACGAACACGAACACGATCGCCGCGAGCAGGCCGTCCTTGCCGACCATGTTGCGGCACAGGACGTCGTAGAACACCCAGCCGGCGACCAGGAAGGCGATCGAGATGCCGATCGCTGCCGCCGGCGACAGCGCCATCACGTTGCTGTCGATCAGGTAGCTCGAGGCGCCGATCCAGTAGATGATCGCCATCATCCCCATGCCCGACAGCCAGGTGGTGTAGGCCTCCCACTTCGACCAGTGCAGGTCCTGGGTGAGCGGTTCGCCCCTGGGGCCGGTGAGGTATTTCTGGCTGTGGTAGAAGCCGCCGCCGTGCACTGCCCACAGCTCGCCGAACACGCCGCGCTCGGCGTCTTTCGGGTTCTTCGGCGCCTTGAGCGAGTTGTCCAGCATCACGAAGTAGAACGACGCGCCGATCCAGGCGATGCCCGCGATCAGGTGCAGCCAGCGGACCAGCAGGTTGGCCCAGTCGAGCAGGTAGGTTTCCATGATCTCGTCCCTTTGTCGGCTGTGATCAGCTACCGCGGTAGGTGGAGTAGCTCCACGGCGACACCAGCAAGGGCACGTGGTAGTGCTGGTCCACATTGGCGATGCCGAAGCGCAGCGCGACCTCATCGACGAACAGCGGCTCGGGCAGGTTCAGCCCCAGCGTGCGGAAGTAGTCGCCGGCGGCGAAGATGATCTCGTACTTGCCGACTTCGAGTGCGGCGCCTTCGAGCAGCGGCTTGTCGCAGCGGCCATCGTGGTTGGTGACCGTGCGCGCGACTTCGCGGCGCTCGCCGTCGAGGCGATTTACGGTGACTGCGATGCCGATGCCGGGCTTGCCGTGGGCGGTGTCGAGTACGTGGGTGGTGAGGCGTCCCATGCTGTTGTCTCCTGATCTTGTACGGGTATGCGGGGATCGTGTGAGGCGCAGTGTAAGCCGGTGCAGTGTTAACGGATCGCATATGGTTTTATAAGTGATATATGCTTTCGCGTATCTGCGGCCGGTGCCCGAGTCCGCCCAGCGGCAATGCCAAAAAACGACAATGCGAGGAGACCGATCATGACCCTGCGGCGCAGTGACGACCCGCTGGACACCTACCTGCTGCGCATCTTCGTGCTGCTGGTGACCGAGCGCAGCGTATCGCGCACCGCGCTGCGCATGAATCAGTCGCAGCCGGCGGTGAGCGCGGCCTTGAAGCGCCTGCGCGAGATCCTTGGCGACCCGCTGCTGGTGCGCGAGAAGGGCGGCATGGTGCCGACCGAGCGTGCGCTGGCGCTGATGTCGCATGCCAAGGGCGCGCTCGCCGAGATCGACCGCATGACCGACGCGCCCGAAGCCTTTGAGCCGCACAGCACGCGGCACGAATTCCGCATCGGTTCGCCCGACTACCTGGCGCCGGTGTTCGTCGCCGGCGTCGCCGAGCGCTTTCGCCGTGAGGCGCCGCAGGCGCGCCTGACGCTGCACGCGCTGGGGCCGAACTTCGACTTCGAGCGTTCGCTCGCCGAGGGGGACCTCGACGTGGTGATCGGCAACTGGCCCGAACCGCCGCACCGCATGCACCTGTCGATGCTGCTCGAGGACGAGATCGTGTGCCTGGTGGCAGCCAGCCATCCGCTGGCGAAGAAGGTGATGACGACCGAGGACTACATGCGCGCCGCGCACGTGGTGCCGATGCCGTATTCGATCAGCCAGCGCGGCGTGATCGACGGCGTGCTGGCGGCGATGCGCATCAACCGCGACGAGCGTGTGGTGGTGCAGTCGTTCACCGCCGCGCCCTATCTCCTGCAGGGCACCGACCTGGTGTTCACCACCACGCGGCATTTCGCGCAGTTCTACGCCAAGCTGCTGGCGCTGGCGATCATCCCGTCGCCGATCGCCTTTCCGCCGATGCGCTTCTACCAGCTCTGGCACGAGCGCAACCACCACTCGACCGGCCACCGCTGGCTGCGCCGCCTGCTGTCGGAGTGCGGCCGGCGGATCGCGCCGCCGGCGGCGTGAGGGGGCCGGAACGTGGGTCGGTTATCGGACGGCCATGTTCGCGGCTGCCGCCGCTCCTACAGGGCGTGCCGGTTCCCGTAGGAGCGCCGGCAGGCGCGAATGCGGCACCGGAGCCCGGAACGCGGGTCGGTTGTCGGACGGCCATGTTCGCGGCTGCCGCCGCTCCTGCATGGCGTGCCGGTTCCTGTAGGCGCGCCGGCAGGCGCGAAGGCCCGGCGCTCAGCGGTCGATCGGCACCAGCATCACCGGGATGTCGGCCTTCATCGTGAC
>JBEOKH010000531.1:0-2167 GCA_040275625.1 Thauera sp.
GAGGTCGAGGAGGCAGTCTACCCGTTCCTCGGCCCGGACCGCAGCGCCGAGGACATCGAGAGGGCTCGCGCCGCGCTCGAGGCCGTCTACGCGAAAAAAGGGTACGCCACCGTCGCCACCGAGGTGCCGAGGCAGGATGTCACCACCCAGGTCGTCACGCTCCGGGTGGTCGAACGCCCGGTCGGCCGTCTGCGGGTGCGCGGCGCCAACTATTTCCTGCCGAGTACGGTCAAGGCGGGCGTGCCTTCGGTCGCCGAGGGAGAGGTACCGAACTTCAATACCCTCCAAGAGGAGCTCATCGACCTGAGCCTGGTCCCCGACCGCCGCGTCACCCCGGTCCTGCGCGCGGGCGTGGCGCCCGGCACGGTCGACGTCGAGATGCAGGTGGAAGACAAACTTCCGCTGCACGGGTCCTTCGAGCTCAACAATCGCAAGAGCGCCAATACCGAGCCACTGCGCGCGATCACCAGCCTGCGCTACGACAACCTGTGGCAGCGCGGCGACAGCATCAGCTTCTCCTACCAGGTGGCGCCGCAGCGCACGGCCGATACCGAGGTGTTCTCCGGATCCTACGTCGCGCGCATTCCGGAGACACGGCTCTCCGCCCTGCTCTACGGCCTGAAATCGGAGAGCGACGTCGCCACCGTCGGCGGGGTCGGCGTCATCGGTAACGGCGAGATCATCGGCGGCCGTATCCTGTGGCCGGTGACCCTCGAGCCCGGCTTCGTGCAGTCCCTGTCGGCGGGGATCGACTACAAGCACTTCGGAGAGGACACGATCTTCGGCACCAACGTGACGCAGGCGCCGATCACGTATTACCCCGTCACCCTCGGCTGGGCCGGCAACTGGAGCACGGAGACGGCGAAGACGGACGCCGGCGCCAACGTCGTCTTCACCTTCGGCGGCCTGGGCAGCAGCAACGACGACTTCGAGAACAAGCGGTACAACGCGGATTCCAGCTTCATCCTGCTGCAGGCCGATGCCTCGCGGACGCAGACCCTGCCGGAGGATTTCCAGCTGTTCGGGCGCGTCCAGAGCCAGGCGTCGGGCCAGCAGCTGATCAACAACGAGCAGTTCAGCATCGGCGGTCTGGACAGCGTTCGCGGCTATCTGGAGAGCGAGGCGCTCGGCGACTACGGCGCGTCGGTGCAGGCCGAGGCGCGCACGCCTTCCTTCGACGACCTGCTCGGCGCGTGGGCCGAAGAGCTCAGGCTCCGCAACTTCTTCGATTTCGGAACCGCCGGCATTCACCGGCCGCTGCCGGATCAGGACGGCTCCTACGTGCTCTACAGCGCCGGCGTCGGCGCCACGATCAAGCTGCTCGATCACTTCAACGGCACTCTGGACGTAGCCGTGCCGCTGACCGACGGCCCGGATACCGAAAAAGGTCATCTGCGCACCAGCTTTCGCGCCTGGGGAGAGTTTTGAGATGAAAGCATCTGCCGGCGCATGCCGACGTCTGCCTGCGCTCGCGAGACTGGGCGCGGCGCTGCTCCTGATCGGTTTCGCCCTCTGGCCCTCGTCCGCGAGTGCCTGGTGGGACAGCAAGTGGTCCTCCCGGGTCAAGGTCACGCTGGACGCCGGCCCGGCGGGCGCGGCGATCACCGATCCGATCGGCCGGGTGGCGGTGCTGCTGCGGCTGCATTCCGGGAACTTCGACTTCGCCGGCGCCAAAGAGGACGGCGCCGACCTCCGTTTCGTCGCCGCCGACGACAAGACACCGCTCAAATATCAGATCGAGAAGTTCGATCCGCTGATCGAGCAGGTGGGCCTGGTCTGGGTCGATGTGCCGAACCTGACGCCCGGCGCCAGCACCTCGATCTGGCTGTACTGGGGAAATGCCGACGCCGCACCCGGCGCCGACGCGCCGGCGGTCTGGGATGCCGAGCAGCTCCTGGTCTACCATTTCGGCGAGGCCGACGGCGTGCCGCGCGACAGCACGCGCAACGGCAACGACGCACTCGGCCCCGGCGAGCGGGACGACGGCGGGCTGATCGGCCCAGGGCTCATCTTCCGTGGCGGCGGCCCGGTTCGCCTGCCGGCACCCACCTCGCAGGCGATCGCGGCAGGCCAGCCGCTCACGTGGTCCGCCTGGGTGCGGATGCCCGGCGCGGGGACGGGCGTGCTGTACTCGGTCGGCGATGCGCGCGCGGCGTTCAGCGTCGGG
>JBEOKH010000532.1:0-7053 GCA_040275625.1 Thauera sp.
AGGAGCTCGAGCACATGGGCTTCGACTACGTGGTGTGCGACTCGCCGGCCGGGATCGAGCGTGGCGCGGTGATGGCGCTGACCTTTGCCGACGAGGCGATCGTCACCACCAACCCCGAGGTCTCCTCGGTGCGCGACTCCGACCGCATCCTCGGCATCCTGCAGAGCAAGTCCAAACGCGCACGCGACGGCGGCGAACCGGTCAAGGAGCACCTGCTGATCACGCGCTACTCGCCCAAGCGCGTCGAGGATGGCGAGATGCTGTCGTACAAGGACGTGCAGGAACTGCTGCGCGTGCCGCTGATCGGCGTGATCCCCGAGTCGGAGTCCGTGCTCCATGCCTCCAACCAGGGTACGCCGGCGATCCACCTCAAGGGCACGGATGTCGCCGAGGCCTACGCCGACGTCGTCAGCCGTTTCCTCGGCGAGGACAAGCCGCTGCGCTACGTCAATTACGAGAAGCCCGGCCTGATCAAGCGGTTGTTCGGGGGAAAGTGAAATGTCCTTCCTGTCCAAACTGTTCGGCGAAAAGAAGAAGACCGCGGAGATCGCCAAGAACCGCCTCTCGCTCCTCATCGCCCACGAGCGCGCGGGCGGGAGCCCGACCGCCGACTTCCTGCCCGCGCTGCAGCGTGAGCTGATCGAGGTCATCTCGAAGTACGTCGCGGTCAATCCTGACGACATCAAGGTCCACCTCGACAAGCAGGACAACATGGATGTGCTCGAGGTCAACATCGTGCTGCCGGAGCAGAACCGCTGAAGCCGATGCGCCCGGGTGATGAAATCGGTAACCATAGCGGACTTAAAATCCGCCGGCGCAAGCCTTACGGGTTCGAGTCCCGTCCCGGGCACCAAGTCTTTCCGGGACTGTCCATTTTCAACCGGCCACAGTGCGCGGCCGAAACGACTCGACAGTCCCCGCAATGATCGTCCTCGACCTGCACTGCCACAGGGAGCATCGCTTCGAGGGCTGGTTCGCGTCGGCCGCCGCCTTCGAGGATCAGCTTGCGCGTGGTCTGGTGAGCTGTCCGAGCTGCGGCGCCACCGAGATCCGGCGCCTGCCGAGCGCGCCTTACGTGCAGACCGGCCAGTCCGGGGCGGTCGCCGCGCCCGCGTCCCGTCGCGAGCCTGAAACGGCTCCCGTTGCCGCCGAAATGGTGGCAAAGCTGGTCGGACATCTGCGCGGCCTCGCGCGCGGTGCCGAGGATGTCGGCGAGCGCCTGCCGGAGGAAGCACGGCGGATCCACTACGGTGACGCCGAGGCCCGCGACATCCGTGGCGCCGCCTCCCGCGACGAAGTCGAAGCCTTGCTCGACGAAGGCATCGTCGTCCTGCCGGTGCCGCCAGCCGAGGACGACCTGCACTGACTGTCGTCGCGCTGGTCGGTGTGCGCTTCGTGCGAGTGCGCCTGAGCCAGGCCAGGGCCAGCGGCGATCGTCGATGCGACTGCGCCGCGCCGACTGCCGGGCCGCCGCCGCGGGCGGGCCTGGGCTAGAATCCGCGCCACCCGCCCCCGGCGATGGGGGCGACACCGATTACGGACCCGTGCATGACTCCCGCCCCCGAACTCATCCGCCCCTACGCGCCGCTGGTGCGCCGCATCGAAGCCGAGGCCACGGTCATCGGCGAGCAGATTCTGAAGATCGACCACTTCCTGAATCACCGTATCGAGCCGAGCTTCATCACCGAGATGGGCCAGGAACTGGCCAGGCGCCTGGCCGCCTTCGAGCCGACCGTGGTGCTGACCGCCGAGGCTAGTGGCATCGCCCCGGGGCTGGTCGTCGCCCAGGCGCTCGACGTGCCGCTGGTGTACGCAAAAAAATACGCGCCGCACGTCGAATCACCCGCGATCGCGCGCGTGATTCCCTCGCCCACCAAGGGCGGTGAGACCAAGCTCGTGCTGTCGCAGCGCTACATCGTGCCCACCGACCGCGTGGTGATCGTGGACGACTTCCTGTCCAACGGGCGCACCGCGGTGGCGCTGGTCGAGATGGCGCGCGAGGCCGGCGCCGAGGTGCTGTGCGCGAGCTTCATCGTCGAGAAGCGCTTCAAGCGCGGTCACGCCGCAATCGAGGCGCTCGGCGTGCCGGTGTGCACCCTGGCCCAGGTGGAAGCGCTCGAAAACGGTCACGCCCGCCTCACCCAGCCCTGAAGCTGCGCGCGAGCGTGGGAAATGCACGCGCGCCGGCGGCGGTGCGCGCCTAGACTTGCCGCAAATTGCCCCGCATGGAGCCCACCCATGGAAACATTCAACTCGCAGACCGACGCCTTTGCCCAGCAGATCGAAGAGGAACTGCGCGACGGCGTGGTGAGCTTCCCCACCGTCTTCGACCTGTCTTTGCGCATCAAGCAGCTCGCCGACGATCCCGAGGTGTCGCTCGCTCGCATCGCGAGCGCCGTGCAGGCCGAACCGCTGCTCTCCGCCAAGGTGATCCGCATGGCGAACACGCTGGCGCTCAACCCCTATCGGGGCGAGATCAGCAGCGTCAAGGACGCGGTCGGGCGCATCGGCCTGTCGGCCCTGCGCTGCCTCGCCTTCGCGGTTGCGGGCGAGCAGCTCGCGCGCGATCACCGTTCGCGCCAGATGCGTCTGGTCGCGAGCGGGCTGTGGATGCATTCGATCGACGTCGCCGCCTGGTCCTACGCCTTTGCCCACCACCTCAAGCGCCCGGACGCCGACAGCGCGATGCTTGCCGGCATGGTGCTCGACATCGGCCAGTTCTACCTGATCGCCCGCGCTGCCCGCTATCCGGCACTGGAGGGCGACATGAACCGCTTCGCCGAGATCGTCACGACCTGGGACGAAGCAGTGCGCAACGCCGTGCTCCAAGCCCTCGACATGCCCGAGATCATCGCCGAGGCGTGCGCCGCGGACCCCACCGCGCACAGCGAGTGGCCGCCTGCGGCACTTGGCGACGTGGTCTTTCTCGCCACCCTGGCCGCCGAGACCCCCAATCCCTTCGACAGCCTGCTCGGCGCACGCCGCCGCCCCGAGTTGCTCGAGGCGAGCATGACAGGCGGAATCGACCGTGCAAATTTCGACGCCCTGGTCACCGAGGCGCGTGCGACGCGTCAGGAACTGATCGCCGCGGCCTGCGGCTGACACCTGGCGCGCCTCAGGGCGCGCCCTCGTCATGCAGATGTCGGCGCATGCTGCGCGCCGACAGCGCCACCGCCGCGCGCGCCTCGGGGAACAACTTGCCGAGCGTGAAGAAGCCGTGCACCACACCCTCGAACATGCGGTATTCGACCACCCCGCCCTCCTCGCGCACGCGCGCTGCGAAGGCGGCACAGTCGTCCACAAGCGGATCGAACTCGGCGCCGATCACCAGCATCGGCGGCAAGCCCGCAAGCGATGCCGCGCGCATCGGAGACACCCGCCAGTCCTCGGTGTCGCCCCCGGGCAGATAGCGCTCGAAGAACCACTCCAGCGTGCCGCGATCGAGGAAGAAACCTTCGGCGTACCTGTCGCGCGAGGGACGCGTGCTGCGGATCTCGGTGCTCGGATAGATCAGCAGCAGGAAGGCCGGCTCGTGTTCCGCGCCGCGCAGCGCGAGCGCGGTCACGATCGCCAGATTGCCGCCCGCACTGTCGCCGCCGAGCGCGATCCGCTTCGGGTCGACATCGAGCAGATCGGCGTTGTCGATCGCCCAGTGGAACGCAAGCCGCGCATCGTCCGGCGCGGCCGGAAACGGATGCTCGGGCGCAAGCCGATACTCCACCGACAGCACCGCGCAGCCCGAAGCGTTGGCCAACTCGCGGCACAGCACGTCATAGCTCGGTACGTCGCCGACGCACCAGCCCCCGCCATGCATGAAGATAAGCAGCGGCAGGCGCTCGCCGGCATGGCTGCCAAGCGGTCGGTAAAAGCGCGCGAGCAGCGCGGAGCCGTCGGCACGCGCGATCGGCACCTCGGCCGTGGACGCCACCGCGGGGGCCTCGGGCCGGAAGGCGAACTGCAGCTTGTGGAAGGAGTGGCGTGCCTGCGCCGGCGACAGCTCGTGGAACCTGGGTGCGCCGATACGGTAGGCCATGTCGAGCAGGGAAAGGGTTTCTGGGCTCAGCGGCATGATCGGGTGAACGAAGTGATGCGCCCGACGCCAGCGCGCCAGGGTGCGAAGGGCATGATTCTACCCATGCCTGCAACCGGCCGTACGCAGATGTAAATCGCCCAGCCCATGAAGCCATGAATCGGGGCGCGCCGGGCCAATTGTGAGAGGCATAGAATGGGAACGAATACAGGAGAGAACGCATGAGCAAGACCGAGGACACAAGCGCCACCGTCACCACGGCCATGCCGACCCGCCGCACCCGAGCGGCGCCACGCAAGCCCAAGGCGCGCCCCAGCACTGCCGGCGACACTGCGCCGGACTTCAGCAGCGCGGCGATCGAGCGTTTCGAGATCGAGGAGGGAATCGACGCTGCGCGCGACTCCAAGCTGGTCGCGATCACGGACATCATGGAACACGCCACGGCGGCGGGCGACGGCAAGCTCGACGCGCTGCAGGCCATCCTCGCTGGTGCCTCGCCCGACGACATCCACGTGCTGCGCCGCGCGCTGATGCGCGCCGAGGTCCCGCAAGCGCCGGGGCCCCATCCCGACGACGAGCTTGCCCCCGACTGGCGCAGCGGTGGCTACCCCTACCGCAACCTGATGTCGCGCAAGGCCTACGAGAAGCAGAAGTACCGCCTGCAGGTCGAGCTGCTCAAGCTGCAGGCCTGGGTCAAGGAGACCGGCCAGCGCCTGGTGATCCTGTTCGAGGGCCGTGACGCTGCCGGCAAGGGCGGCACCATCAAGCGCTTCATGGAACACCTGAACCCGCGCGGCGCACGCGTGGTGGCGCTCGAGAAGCCGTCCGAGCTGGAACTTGGCCAGTGGTACTTCCAGCGCTACATCCAGCATCTGCCGACCGCAGGCGAGATCGTGCTGTTCGACCGCTCGTGGTACAACCGCGCCGGGGTCGAGCGTGTCATGGGTTTCTGCACCAACGACGAGTACAACGAGTTCATGCGCCAGGTGCCGGAGTTCGAGCGCAACCTGGTGCGCAGCGGCATTCATCTGATCAAGTTCTGGTTCTCGGTGAGCCGTGACGAGCAGCGCCGCCGTTTCAAGGAGCGCGAATCGCACCCGCTCAAGCAGTGGAAGCTGTCGCCGATCGACCTCGCCTCGCTCGACAAGTGGGACGACTACACCAAGGCCAAGGAGGCGATGTTCTTCTACACCGACACCGCTGACGCCCCATGGACCGTGGTCAAGTCCGATTGCAAGAAGCGCGCACGCCTGAACGCGCTGCGTTATGTCCTGCACCGGACCGCCTACACCAACAAGGAAGCCGCGCGAATCGGCCCACTCGACCCGCTGCTGGTCGGTCGCGCCAATGTGGTCTACGAGCGCGGCGAGAAAGACGACGTGCCGCTGCTTTAAACAGGAGGGCGCTGCCATGGCGCCCCGTGCAAACCGCGCACCTTGCGCACGCTATGGCGCCGCGATGCGACGCGCTGGCGTTCGCTCTTCCGGAGAACTCGAACAATGCTCACCGACATCCGGCGCAAGGCCGCTGCAGGCCTGATCCTCGCCGCCCTCGTGACCGGCCCCGCCTTCGCCGACAAGCCCGACGGGGCCGGCGGTGGCAAGCCCGAGCGCGTCGAGGGCGGCAAGGCCGATCGCGGTGGCCCGCAGGACAAGGCTGACAAGCGCGCAGACAAGCGCGCTGGCGCGGGCGGGCGTGAACAGCGTGCCGACGACGGGCGCGCGGACGAGCGCGATCGAGGCGAGGCCCGGGAGCGCCAGGGCGAACATCGCGCCGATCGCGCCCCGAGCGCGCCACGCGTCGCCGCGCACTTCACCGAACGCCACCGCGAAGTGGTGCACGAATATTACGGCGAGCGCTTCCGCGTCGGTGACTGCCCCCCCGGCCTGGCGAGGAAGCACAACGGCTGCATGCCCCCTGGACAGGCGAAGAAGTGGCGCATCGGTCAGACCTTGCCGCGCGATGTGGTGTGGTACGACGCACCGGGCGACATCGTGCTGCGCCTCGGCATGCCGCCCGAAGGCCATCGTTACGTGCGCGTCGCCGCGGACATCCTGCTGATCGCGGTCGGCACCGGCATGGTGGTCGACGCGCTCGAGGATCTGAACCGCTTCTGACCCCCTGGACAGGATGGCGCGCGTCGCGGCCCCGGCGAACCGATCGCGGTGCGGCGGGTCCACCGTCGGCCAACCCCCCAGGAGACTGATCATGTCCATCACCCGCCTCGCCCGCAACATCCTTCCGGCATTGATGCTCAGCGCCCCCACGCTCACCGCGAGCGTGGCCGGTGCCGCAGACGATGCGCCCGCCCGCCTCTACGGCCACGATCTGCGCCGCCTGCACTCCGACGACATGGTCCGGCTCTCGGAACACTTCACCGGCCAGCCGGTGCTGGTTGTCAACACCGCCAGCCATTGCGGCTTCACCCGGCAGTTTCGCGAGCTCGAGGCGGTGCACCAGCGCTTCAAGGACCGCGGCCTGAAAGTGGCGGGTTTCCCGTCCGACGACTTCCGCCAGGAGGCGGGAGACGAGGCCGAGACCGCCGAGGTCTGCTTCAAGAACTTCGGTGTCACCTTCGACATGTTCGCGCCGATCCACGTAACCGGCACCGAGGCCCATCCCCTGTTTCGCGAAATCGCCCGCCAGTCGGCAGCGCCGGACTGGAACTTCCACAAGTACGTAATCGATCGCAACGGCCGCGTGATTGCCCGCTTCGGCAGCCGCACCAAGCCGGACGCCCCGGAGGTGATTGCCGCGATCGAGAAGGCGCTGTAAGCCGCGGCGGCGTCGAACGCGGGATAATGGGCCGAAACCGGCCGCGCGGTGGCGATGCCACTTCCGACCGCGGGCACGTGCGCCGGCCATCATCGAGGAGCATCCATGAAGGAATACGACCTGATCGCCATCGGCGGCGGTAGCGGCGGCGTGGCCACGGCACGGCGCGCAGCGGAGTACGGCGCGCGCGTCCTGCTGATCGAAGCCGGCCGCCTCGGCGGCACCTGCGTCAATGTCGGCTGCGTGCC
>JBEOKH010000533.1:0-4110 GCA_040275625.1 Thauera sp.
CGGGTGTGGACTTTACCCAGCCCTATTACTGGAACATCGCGCCCAATTACGACGCCACGCTGGCGCCGCGCATCATGTCGCGTCGTGGCTTGCAGATCGGCGGCGAATTCCGCTATCTGGGCGAAGATTATCAGGGCGCCACCCGTGTCGAGTGGATGCCGAACGACAAGGTCACGGGCGAGGACCGCCGCCTCGGTTCGATCCAGCACCAGCACCGCTTTGCGCCCAATTTCTACGGCACGCTCGATCTGAACGCGGTCTCGGACGATGGCTACTTCGAGGATTTGTCATCGAGCATCGGCGTCGCGTCGCGGGTCAATCTGCTGCGTGAGGGACGGCTGATCTACACCGGCGGCTGGTGGACGGCGTCGGCGCTCGCGCAGCGCTACCAGACCCTCAACCCAGACCCGGACGTGCGCAACGTCGAACCCTATCGGCGACTCCCGCAGCTGCAGGTCAACGCGGTGCGAGCCGATCTTGCGGGCGGACTCGCGGCGCAGCTCGATACCGAGTTCGTTCGTTTCGCCCATGCCGAGCGTGACCGCGACGAAGCTTCGCGCTTCGTGGCCTATCCGCAACTGTCGCTGCCCCTGCAGGGTGCGTCGTGGTTCGTGACCCCGAAGGCGGGCGTGCATTACAGCAGCTACGACATCGACCGCTCCCCGGCCTCGGCCCAGACCACGACCTCCACCACGCGCTCGGTGCCTGTCCTGTCGCTGGATTCCGGCTTGTTCTTCGAGCGCGAGGCGCGCTACTTCGGCGGTGACTACCTGCAGACACTCGAGCCGCGCCTGTTCTACCTGCGCGTGCCAAGCCGTGACCAGCGTGACATCCCGCTCTTCGACACCAACCGCCTGGACGTCGGCTTCGCGCAGATCTTCGCCGAGAACCGCTATTCGGGCAGTGACCGAATCGGCGACGCCAACGACCTCACCGCGGCGGTCACCACCCGCTTCATCGATGGCGCAACCGGTGTCGAGCGCCTGCGTGCGCTGATCGGCCAGCGCTATTACTTCTCGGATCAGAAGGTCTATCTGTACGACGAGGACGAACTGCGTTCGGCCGGCACCGGCAACGAGATCCTCGCCGGCCTCGGCGGGCGGATGTCCAACACCGTGAGCGTTGATTCCTACGTGCAGTACAACACCGAGACCAGCCGCACCGAACGCTTCAATGCGAGCGTGCGCTACCAGCCCGGTTTCGCGCGCACCCTCAACCTGAGCTACCGCTACGCCCCCAATCTGCGCATCGACGAGGACATCGTCGGCCTCGAGGACGTCGACGTCTCCGGTCAGTGGCCGCTCGGTCGCAACTGGTATGGCGTCGGACGGGTCACGCATTCGCTCAAGGACGACCGCATCACCGAGGCCATTGCCGGCATCGAGTACGACGGCGGCTGCTGGGTGTTCCGTACCGCGGTGCACCGCTTCGCGATCGACGAGAACGACGTGACCAACGCCATCTTCGTGCAGCTCGAGCTGAACGATCTGGCCGGTATCGGCTCGAATCCGCTCAGCCTGATCAAGCGTAGCGTGCCGGGCTATGGCAAGATCAACGACTCTTCGGCCGACCGTGTGTTCGGTGCCGAATGAGGCTTGTCCCGCGCATCCATCACGAATCGACATGAAACAGACCCTTTCCCGCTCCCGCGTCGCCCTCGCCGTCGGCCTCATCGCCGCAACGTTCGCCCTGCCGGTGCAGGCCGCGCAGCGCGCGGTCGAGGTCGATCGCATCGTCGCGGTCGTCAACAACGAGGTCGTCACCGCGTTGCAACTGCGTGCGCGCATCGATCAGACCAAGCGCCAGCTCGGCCGCCAGGGCGTGCAGTTGCCGCCGGACGACGTGCTCGAGCGCCAGTTGCTCGAACGCCTGATCGTCGAGCGCGCCCAGCTCCAGCTCGCACGCGAGTCCTCGCTGCGGGTGGATGACGCCACCCTCGATCGTGCGATCGAGCGTATCGCCGCCAACAACAAGCTGTCGCTCGAGCAACTGCGCGCCACCCTCGACAAGGACGGCATCGCGTGGAACCGCTTCCGCGACGAGATCCGCACCGAGATCCTGCTCACCCGCCTGCGCGAGCGCGAGGTCGACAGCCGCATCGTGGTGACCGACGCCGAGATCGACAACTTCATCGCCAACAACCCGGATGCGTTCTCCGGCCTGGAGTTCGCGATCGCCCACATCCTGCTGCGTACGCCCGAGGGGGCCACGCCACAGCAGGTCGAGGCGGTGGCGCGGCGCGCAGAGCAGGTGATGGCGCGGCTGCGCTCGGGCGAAGACTTCGCCCGGGTGGCCGCCGAAGTCTCCGATGCGCCCGATGGGCTGCAGGGGGGCAACCTCGGCTGGCGTCCCCTCGACCGCCTGCCGGCGCTGTTCGCCGACGCGGCGCGCCGCATGCAGCCGGGCGAGACCTCGCCGGTGCTGCGCAGCGCCGCCGGCCTGCACATCGTCCGCCTGGTCGACCGCCGTGGGGGGGCGGCGCTGCGGCCGCGCAGAAGCTCGAGCAGACGCGCGCGCGTCACATCCTGATCAAGACCTCGGAAGTGCTCTCGGACACCGACGCCGAGGCGCGCCTGCTGGCGATCCGCGAGCGGGTGGTCAACGGCGCCGATTTCGGCGAGCTCGCCAAGGCGAGTTCGGCGGATCTGTCGGCGGCCAAGGGCGGAGACCTCGGTTGGCTCAACCCCGGCGACACCGTGCCCGAGTTCGAGCGCGCGATGAATGCGCTGCAAGCGGGCGAAGTCAGCATGCCGGTGCGCTCGCCTTTCGGCTGGCACCTGATCCAGGTCGCCGAACGCCGCGTCCAGGACGTCACCGACGAGCGCAAACGCGCCGCTGCGCGCCAGGCGCTGCGTGAGCGCAAGGCCGAGGAGGCTTACGAGGATTGGGCGCGCCAGCTGCGCGACAGCACCTACGTCGACTACCGCCTCGAGCGCGAATGAGCCTTGCCCGAGGCGTGCAGCCGTCCCGCGGTGATCCGCGCCCGATCATCGCCATCACGAGCGGTGAGCCGGCCGGTATCGGCCCCGAGCTGTGCCTGCGCATTGTCGAGCGCACATGGGCGGCGCGCCTGGTCGTGCTCGCCGACCTCGACTTGATGCAGGCACGCGCCGCGGCAGTGGGGCGTGGCGCGCGCGTCGTGGCCTTCGATCCTGCCGCGCCCGTGGCCCCCGGCACCGTCGAGGTCATCCACCATGCGCTCGCCGTGCCCGCGCGTGCCGGCGTGCTCGATGCGGCCAACGGCGCCTGCGTGCTGCGCCTGCTCGACCGCGCGATCGCTGGCTGCGTTGGCGGCGAGTTCGCCGCGATGGTCACCGCGCCGGTGCACAAGGGGGTCATCTGCGAGGGGCTGGGCGCGCACGACACCATGCCCTTCACCGGTCACACCGAATATCTCGCCGAGCACACCGGCACGCCGCGCGTGGTGATGATGCTGGTGGGCGGTGGCCTGCGCGTGGCGCTGGTCACCACGCACCTGCCGCTCTCCGCGGTGCCGGCGGCGATCACGGCGCAGGCGCTGGAAGAGACCCTGCGCATCCTGCACGCCGACCTGGTGCGCCACTTTGGCATTGCGGCGCCGCGCATCCTGGTCGCCGGCCTCAACCCGCACGCGGGCGAGGGCGGACACATGGGGCGCGAGGAGATCGACGTCATCATCCCGATGCTCGAGCGCCTGCGCGCCGAGGGCATGCAGCTCGTCGGCCCGCTGCCGGCCGACACGCTGTTCGTGCCGCACACGCTCGCGCAGGGTGATGCGGTGCTGGCGATGTACCACGACCAGGGGCTGCCGGTGCTCAAGTACGCCAGCTTTGGCGGCGGCGTCAATGTCACGCTCGGCCTGCCCATCATCCGCACCTCGGTCGATCACGGCACCGCGCTCGACCTCGCCGGCAGCGGCCGCGCCGACGCGGGCAGCCTGTTCGCCGCGATCGAACTCGCGATCGACATGGCTGGCGCCGGCGCCGCCGCGCGCGCCGCGGCCTGAGCCAGCACGCACAGGATTTCCATGCACGACCTCGAAACCGACGGCCATCGCGCGCGCAAGCGCTTCGGCCAGAACTTCCTTTCCGACCCCAACATCATCCGCAAGATCATCGACGGCATCCGCCC
>JBEOKH010000534.1:0-1737 GCA_040275625.1 Thauera sp.
CCCGCCGACGATGCGGACTCGACTCACCGCGCCGCTTCCGTGGCCGCGGCGGCGGGCTCGGCAGCACGGTCGCCGTCGCCGCCGGCGATCACGGTGACGAGCTGTCCGGGGCGGATGCGGCGCTGCCAGGCGTCGCGCACGGCTTCGACGCTGATCGCCTCGACCGCGCGCGGGTAGCGGTCGAGCCAGTCGAGCGGGAGGGCGTAGAAGCCGATCATCGACACGTAGTCGAGCAGCTTGGCGTTGGAATCGAGGCGCAGGCCGAAGCCGTTGACCAGGTTGTCCTTGGCCGCCTGCAGCTCCGCGGCGCTCGGGCCCTCGGCGAGGAAGGCGGCGAGCGTGGCGCGCACCACCGCGAGCGCTTCCTCGGTCTGGCCGCCGCGCGTCTGCAGGCCGATCTGGAACGGGCCGGCGACCTGCTGCGGCAAGAATGCGCTGTAAACGCTGTAGGCGAAGCCTCGCTTCTCGCGCACCTCGGCGGTCAGTCGCGACACGAAGCCACCGCCACCGAGCACGTAGTTGCCGACCAGCAGCGCGAAGTAGTCGGCGTCCTCGCGTGCCATGCCGGGCTGGCCGACGAGAATGTGGGCTTGCGCCGAAGGGTGCGGGATGCGGAAGGTCTGAGCGTTCGTCGCAGCGGGTGCGGGCAGTGGCGTGGCGGGCGTGGTGGCCGGCAGGTGCTCGGTGAGGCGGAGCGCGATGCGCTCGGCGGCGGCGCGGTCGAGGTCGCCGACGATCGCCACCACGGCGCGGTTGGCGCCGTAGTGGCTGCGGTGGAAGTCGACCAGGTCGTCGCGGCCGATCGCGGCGAGCGATTCGGGCGTGCCATCGTGTCCGTAGGGATGGCCGGCGTACAGGGCTGCGTTGAACTGGCGTGCGGCGAGCGTGGCGGGCTTGGTCAGCGCCTCGCGCAGGCCGGCGATCGCGCGGCTGCGCTCGCGTTCGAGCACCTCGGCGGGAAAGCTCGGGCGGGCGAGCAGGGTGGCGGCCAGTTCGATCGCGGCGTCGAGCTCGGTCGCCGAGGACAGGCTGCGCAGCGCCATGCTCGCGCGGTCGTTATCGGTCCCGCCGGAGAGCTCGATGCCGAGGTCGGCCTTGCGGTCGGCGATGGTCTGTTCATCGAGGCCGCCGGCGCCGGCGTCGAGCAGGGCCTGGGTCATGCTGGCGAGGCCGGCCTTGTCGGCGGGCTCCAGCGCGCTGCCGGCGGCGAACGAGATCTGGATGTCGACCAGCGGCAGCGCGCGGCTCTCGACGAAATGCACGCGTGCGCCGGTGGGCGCGGTCCAGTGCTGGATCTCGGGGCCGGCGTGTGCGCTGGTGGCTGCCAGACCCACGCCGAGGAAGGTCGCGCGGGCGAGACGGGTGAGGTGCCGGGCAATGCCCGGCGTGAAGAGGGTGTTGCGAGTCATGACGGCGTGTTCTCGGCGGTGTGCGCTTCAGTGGCGCGGGGCGGCGAAGGGGGAGCGCGGGCGCTTCTCGCCGAGCGGCTGCGGCTCGAGGCGGGCAGTGCTGAGGGCGGCGTCGTCAAAATGGCGTTTCGCCACCGCCTGCACCTCCGCGGCAGTGACCGCGCGCAGGCCGTCGAGCAGCTGCTGCTCGTCACGCCACGACAGCCCGGCGGATTCGAGATAGCCGGTCTCCATCGCCTGACCCATCAGCGAGTCGCGCTTATACACCTGGGCCGCGATCGCCTGCGTCTTCACGCGCGCGAGCTCCGCGGCGCTGATGCCTTCGTCG
>JBEOKH010000535.1:0-3356 GCA_040275625.1 Thauera sp.
CCGGCTCCTACATGATGGAAAAGCTCACCCAGGACATGGCCGACAAGGCCTGGGCGCTGATCGAAGAGATCGAGTCCATGGGTGGCATGACCAAGGCAGTGGAGTCGGGCTGGGCCAAGATGAAGGTCGAGGAGTGCGCCGCCGACAAGCAGGCGCGCATCGACTCGGGCAAGGACGTCATCGTCGGCGTCAACAAGTACAAGCTCGACAAGCAGGACCCGATCGACATCCTCGACATCGACAACCACGCGGTGCGCGAGTCGCAGATCGCCCGCCTCAACAACATCCGCGCCAGCCGCGACGCCGCCGCCGTGCAGGCCGCGCTCGACGCGCTCACCCGGTGCGCCGAGACCAGCGAAGGCAACCTGCTCGACCTCGCCGTCAAGGCGATGCGGCTGCGCGCCACCGTCGGCGAGATCTCGGATGCGCTCGAAAAGGTCTTCGGGCGCTATCGCGCCAACCCGCAAGCCGTGTCCGGCGTCTATGGAGCCGTCGTGGAAGAACAGGAAGACTGGAAGGCCCTCAAGGCCGACATCGAAGCCTTCGTCGCTGAAGAAGGCCGCCGCCCGCGCGTGATGATCGCCAAGCTCGGCCAGGACGGCCACGACCGCGGCGCCAAGGTGGTCGCCTCGGCCTTCGCCGACCTCGGCTTCGACATCGACATCGGTCCGCTCTTCCAGACCCCGGAAGAGGCCGCCCGCCACGCGGTCGAGAACGACGTGCACGCCGTGGGCTGCTCCAGCCTCGCTGCCGGCCACAAGACCCTGGTGCCGGCCGTCATCAACGAACTCAAGCGCCTCGGCGCCGACGACATCATCACCTTCGTCGGCGGCGTCATCCCGGCGCAGGACTACGACACGCTGTACGCCGCCGGCGCCAAGGGCATCTTCGGCCCCGGCACCCCGATCCCGGCCGCCGCGCGCGAGGTCCTCAAGCAGATCCGCGCCGCGCGCAAGGCGGATTGACGCCCGGCATGACCACCTTGAAGCTTCGCGGCTTCCGCCGCTCCTACAGCATGTGCCAACACCACACCACATCGGTTTTTGCAGGAGCGGCGGCAGCCGCGAATCGCCCACCGCAGCGCTCCTACACAAACCGCGTCGGCGACGATTGCGCGCGTACGCTGATCATCGCGTCGCGCTGAAGCCCATACGATGAACATGCTTTCACCCCTGTCCCCAACCCTCGATCCCGCCGACCAGGCCCTGGTCGACGGCGTGCTCGCGCGCCAGCTCCGTCCGCTCGCCAAGACCATCACCCTGGTCGAATCGCAGCGCGAGGACCACAAGGCGCGCGCGCAGCGGGTGCTCGAAGCCCTGCTGGCGCACACCGGCGGGGCGATGCGGGTGGGCATCTCGGGCGTGCCGGGGGTGGGCAAGTCGACCTTCATCGAGGCGCTCGGCCTTCACCTCATCGAGCAGGGCCTGCGCGTCGCGGTGCTCGCGGTCGATCCGTCCTCGTCGGTCACCGGCGGCTCCATCCTCGGTGACAAGACGCGCATGGAGCTGCTGTCGCAGAACCCCGCCGCCTTCATCCGTCCCAGCCCCTCGGCGTGCAGCCTCGGCGGCGTCGCCGAAAAAACCCGCGAGACCCTGCTGGTGTGCGAGGCCGCCGGCTTCGACGTGATCATCGTCGAGACCGTCGGCGTCGGCCAGTCCGAGACCGCGGTCGCCGGCATGACCGACATCTTCTGCCTGCTGCAGCTCCCCAACGCCGGCGACGACCTGCAGGCGATCAAGAAAGGCATCATGGAGATCGCCGACCTGATCGTCATCAACAAGGCCGACATCGACGCCGGCGCCGCCACGCGCGCGAAATCGCAGATCAAGACCGCGCTCCACATGCTGCGCCCGGCCAGCCCCAACTGGACCGTGCCGGTGCTCACCCTGTCGGCGCTGCACAAGCAGGGCGTCGCCGACTTCTGGCAGGCGGTGTGCGACTACCGCCAGGCCCTCGGCGCCTCCGGCGAGTTCGCCGCCAAACGTCGCCACCAGGCTCTGGCCTGGATGTGGGAGATGATCGATTCCGGGCTGCGCAGCCGTTTCCGCAGCCACCCGCGCGTGCGCGAAGATCTGCCGGCCCTCGCGCGCGCGGTCGAGGAGGGCAGCACCACGCCCGCGGCCGCGGCCTTCCGGCTGCTCGGCCACCTCGAACGCAGCGCACAGAACTGACCGCCCCGGCGGTCGCCAAACCCGAGATCTGACAGGAGATCACACTCATGCAAGACATCATTCGCCAGCTCGAGCAAAAGCGCGAACTGGCCCGCCTCGGTGGCGGCCAGCAGCGCATCGACGCGCAGCACCGCAAGGGCAAGCTCACCGCGCGCGAGCGCATCGAACTGCTGCTCGACGACGACAGCTTCGAAGAGTGGGACATGTACAAGGAGCACCGCTGCACCGATTTCGGCATGGACGCAGAGCACGTGCCCGGTGACGGCGTGGTCACCGGCTACGGCACCGTCAACGGCCGCCTGGTGTTCGTGTTCTCGCAGGATTTCACCGTGTTCGGCGGCTCGCTCTCCGAGACCCACGCCGAGAAGATCTGCAAGGTCATGGACCACGCCATGAAGGTCGGCGCCCCGGTGATCGGCCTCAACGACTCGGGCGGCGCGCGCATCCAGGAGGGCGTCGACTCGCTCGGCGGCTACGCCGACGTGTTCCAGCGCAACGTGCTGGCCTCCGGCGTGATCCCGCAGATCTCGCTGATCATGGGCCCCTGCGCCGGCGGCGCGGTGTATAGCCCGGCGATGACCGACTTCATCTTCATGGTCAAGGACTCGTCCTACATGTTCGTGACCGGTCCCGAAGTCGTGAAGACCGTCACCCACGAAGAGGTCACCGCCGAAGAGCTCGGCGGCGCCGTCACCCACAACACCAAGTCGGGCGTGGCCGACCTCGCCTTCGAGAACGACGTCGAGGCGCTGATGATGACGCGTCGCCTGGTCGGCTTCCTGCCCTCCAGCAACCGCGAGAAGCCGCCGGCGATCCCGTGCTCCGACTCCGCCGACCGCCTCGAGCTGTCGCTCGACACCCTCGTCCCGCAGAACCCCAACCAGCCGTACGACATGAAGGAGCTGATCTTCAAGATGGTCGATGACGGCGACTTCTTCGAACTGCAGCCCGACTACGCCAAGAACATCATCATCGGCCTGGCGCGCATGGAAGGCTCGCCGGTGGGCATCGTCGCCAACCAGCCGCTCGTGCTCGCCGGCTGCCTCGACATCAAGAGCTCGATCAAGGCCGCGCGCTTCGTGCGCTTCTGCGACGCCTTCAACATCCCGGTCGTCACCCTGGTCGACGTCCCCGGCTTCATGCCCGGCACCGCGCAGGAATACGGCGGCATCATCAAGCACGGCG
>JBEOKH010000536.1:0-13146 GCA_040275625.1 Thauera sp.
GGGGGATGTCGCGGTTGGTCAGCTCCACCACGCGATCCAGCGCAAAGCCGGCATAGTCGGCGATGCGGGCGTTGATGCGCGCCAGCGTCAGCTCGACCTCGGCTTCGGGCAACCGGGTGGGCACGTAGAACAGGGCGATCTCGTCCCGACTGCGGCCGGGATGCCAATAGCCGCAGATGGTGACGTGCTTGAGCACGCGCGAGGCGTCGGGGGCGCGCAGGGCGATCCGCTCCAGGTCGTAGGGGTAGTAGTTGTGGCCATTGACGATGATCAGCTCCTTGGCGCGACCCGTGATGTAGAGGTGGCCGTCCTCGTCAATGAAGCCCATGTCGCCGCTGTCGAGCCAGTCGTCGCGCAGCGCCTGCCGCGTTGCCTCGGGGTTGCGGTAATAGCCCCGGGTCACGTTCTCGCCGGCGATCTCGATCACGCCGATGTGGTCGCGCGGCAGCTCGTTGCGCTGTTCGTCCACTACCCGGACCGCGCAGAACGCCACGGCCGGGCCCACGGAGGTGAACTCGGTGGCGTCGGCGGCTTCGGCGGGAGCCGCGACGGCGAGCCTGTCGTCGGTCATCGCGCGGCGGTCGATGCGTCGGCTGATCAGCGGCGTTCCGCAGGGCACCGCGGTCGCCACCACCGTGGTCTCGGTCAGGCCGTAGCCGGTGACGAAGGGCTGGTCGCCCAGGCCATGGGGGGCGAGCAGCTCGACCAAGCGGCGGCAGGCGCTGGCGTTGATCATCTCCGCGCCGATCAGGATCGACCGCAGTGCGGACAGGTCGAGTCCGGTCAGTGGGCCGCGCTGCAACTTCAGCTCGATATTGGCGATCAGGTGGTCGAGCGCGGTGGGCGTGGTGTTGGTCAGGGTGGCGCCATGTGATTGCGCCTTCTCCAGCCAGAGCATGGGACGCCGGGCGAAGTGCGCCGGGTCCATGCGTACCTGCTTCATGCCGTGATAGAGGGCGGACAGGTGGCTCCAGAACAGGCCAAAGTCGTGGAAATAGGGCAGCCAGCTGATCAGCACGTCGTCGGGCTCGGCCCGGGTGAAGGTGATCTGGGCCTCGATGTTGGCGAGCAGATTGCGGTGGGTCAGCTCCACCCCTTTCGGCATGCCGGTGCTGCCGGAGGAGTACTGCACGACGACCAGGTCGGTCTCGGTGACGGCGGGCAGTTCCTGGTCGGCGTGGAGGCCGAGGGTGGCCTCGACCAGCAGCTCGTCGGCGTAGAGCAGGGGAACCTCGGCCTCGGTGGCCAGCGCCTGCAGGGTGCGGGCGCGCTTGTCGTCACGGCTTTCGAACAGGATCGGTCGACGAAGCATGCTGGCCACGTGGCGGATCTTGTCCGCTTCCAGCGAGTCCGCCTGGTTGCCCTGCAGGGGCGCCAGGGGCGCCGGGACGACCCCGGCCAGTTGGCAGCCCCAGAACAGCGTGACGAAGGCACGCGAATCGCTCAGGACGAACAGGCACAAGTCTCCCGGCCGCCAGCCCTTCGCCAGCAGCAGGCGCGCCACCATGCGCGACTCGTCTCGAAGCTCGGCGTAGGTCTGCAGATCCTCTGTGCCGTCGAGTGGTGAGACATGGATGATGCCCCTGTCGGGAAACAGCGACGCGGTCCGCTCCAGCATTTGCGGCAGGGTGGCGACACCGTGACGGGAGATGGTCGGGATGGATTCTGGTCGGTTCATGGTGTTTCCTTGACGAATCAAAGCCTGGCTGGAAGGACCCGGGTGTCAGCCCGAAAGCGGCAGCGGCGGCACGGCGAGCGCTCCGATGACGAACAGCAGGGCGCCGAGCGCCAGAACGGCCGCCGTTCGCGGAGTGACCGCAAACGGGACCGCTGCCCGGTAGTCCTGGAACGTCTGGCCGAAGCGCGGTCGCAGCACCCATCGCTCCTCGGCGAGGTTGAAGCCCGCGCTGATGGCGAAGTAGAGCGGCAGCAGGAGTGTGGTGAACAGCGCGCCGGTGGCGAGGCAGACGCCGAGATGGGCGAGGAAGTCGCCCAGGAACATCGGGTGCCGGACGCGCCCGTACGGCCCGTCGGTAAGCAGCGTGGAAGGGGTCAGAAAGTCGTGCATGCCGGCGCCGGTGGCGGTCTGGTTCGAGCGGACGGTGCGCAGCGCCTGAACCCCGTAGAACAGGGCCATGGCAAGTCCGATCAGGCCGACCGCGAGGCCGATGGCCGAGGTCTGCTGGATCCCTTCGGGCAGCGACGGAAAGCGCGGTTGCGGCAGAAAGGGCATCACGTACCAGATCACCGAGGTCAACAGGCTGATCCAGTACAGGACACCGCAGAGGCGCCTGGGGGGTGGCTCTCGTCGCCCAAGCCAGAAGGTGGCGTAGCCGGCCACCGCGCAGCCGAGGGATATCAGCAGCGCGATGACCTGAATATGCCAGTCGTCGCCATGGGCCGCTGCGATGGCAGCGTAGTTCTCAAGCAACGAGGTGGTGAGCCGAGGGGCTTGTTCGTGCATGGGGGGCTCCATTCACTCGCCGGTGGCGGATGCTTCGGGAATCACGTCGAGGCGGCGGGCGGCGGATTCGGTCAGGACCGTGCGCAGGAACAGCGCGACGGCGAGGCCGGCAAGGGCGGTGAAGGCGAAGGCGGCGCCGTAGCCGAGTTGGCCGGCGAGGTGAGTCGCCACGCCGATGGCGACGATGTTGCCGATCGCTTCGACGCACTGGAAGGCGGTGAAGTCGGTGCCCGCCTGTTCCTTCGATGACCACCGCATGAAGAGGACGAAGGCGGCGACGTAGGCGATGTTGATGCTGATGTTCTCGAGCAGCAGGGCGGGGAGGAACTGGGGGAGGTCGGTCTGGCCGATGGCGGCCAGGATCGCGAGCGCGCCCATGCCGAGCGCGGAGAGCGCCACGAAGGTCACCAGGGTCCGCTCTGCCCCGAGTCGCGTGGTGACGGCGCCACCCAGAAACGCGAACACCGTGCCCAGGCCGATCAAGGCGGTGCCGGAGATCATGCCGACCACGTCGAGGCCGTAGCCGGCGTCGACGAGGTAGGGGTGCAGCAGCGCCTCGCCGCCGGCGCTGCCGGCCTTGAAGAGTCCTGCGACGGCCAGTAAAACCCAGATTCCGGGGCGCCGGAGGAGCGCGCGCAGCGATGCCCGTTTCGGCTCGGCTCTCTCCCCGCCTGGGGGCGGCGTGGCCACGCCCTCGGACCGCAGGAGAACGGGGAGCGTCAGCAGGCCCGTCACGATTCCCAGCCCCGCCATCGCCGCCGCCCAACCCAGATGCTCGACGACGATGAGCACGCCGCTACCGCCGAGCAGCATGCCCAGGCAGAAGCCGCCGATCTGCAGGCTGTTGCCGAAGGCGTGCTGCTCACGGGCGAGCTGTTCGACCGCGTAGCCGTCGGTGGCGATGTCCTGGGTGGCGCAGAGCAGGTTGATCAGTACCAGCGCCGCGGCGAAGCCCACTATCGGCGTGCTCTCCGGGGGGAGATGGGCGAGGGCGGCGAAACCCGCCGCGGTGGCGACTTGCAGCGGCACGATCCAGCTGCGCCGGTGGCCGAAGCGGGCCAGCCCATGATTGTCGACCAGCGGACCCCAGAGGAGCTTGAAGGCCCACGGCAGCATGACAAGTGCGAAGATCCCCAGGCTCTCCACGGGGTGCCCGGCCTGGCGCAGGATCGCTGGCATGGCGATCATGGCGAGGCCGAAGGGCAGCCCCTGGGTGAGGTAGAGCGAGCCGATGACTGCGTATTTCCCTCGCATGACGTTCTCCTTGACCGCGTCAGAAGCGGGCGCTGACGGTCACGCCGAAGGTGCGCGGCCGCCCGGCCTGCGCGCGCGGGCCGAGCCCGGGGAAGTCGTAGGCGAACTCGGCATAGCCCTCGTCCAGCAGGTTCTTGCCCCAGAGGTACGCCTCCCAGTTGTCGCCCTCCACGCCGAGTCGCAGGTTGACCAGGTTGTAGGCGCCCTGCTTCAGGGTGTTGGCCGTGTCCCAGTGGAAGTCACCGATGCGCTGCAGCTCGAGGCGGGAGAACAGCACGGCGGAGGCGCCGATGGGCCGGCGGTTCTGTACCGCCAGGTTGAACATCTGTCTCGGCACGAGGGGCACGCGGTTGCCGGCATAGTCGGCGCCGCGCACATCGTCGCGGTACTTATCGAACCGGGCGTCGGTGTAGCTGTAGCCAGCGTTGACGTCCCAACCGGGGGCGGGACGTAGGACCAGCTCGGCTTCCAGCCCCTGGCTGTGGGACTCGCCTGCGTTGCGAACCACGCTGCCGATGCTCGGCGTCAACTGGATGACTTGCTGGTCGGTCAGGTTGACGCGAAACAGGGCCAGGTTGAACGACAGCCGCTTCTGCCATCCGGACCACTTGAGCCCCGCCTCGTAGTTGATGCTGTGCTCGGGATCGAAGTTGGCGTCGGCCGGATCCACGTTCATCAAGGTGTTGAAGCCGCCGGCCCGGTATCCCTTGGCGGCGTTGGCGTACCAGAGGATGTTTGCGTCAGGCTTGTAGGCGAGCGCGATCTTCGGCAGCCATTCTTTGAAGACGCGGCGGTCGTTCAGGTCACCCTCGCTGCCCGGAACCGGGGTGCCTCCCATTTCCATGCGGGTGTGCATCCTGACGCGGCGCTTGTCATGGTCGCGACGCAGGCCGGCGGTAAGGGTGACGTGGTCGGTGATGCGGTAATCCAGTTGGCCGAACAGGGCGTATCCCTGGTCATCCTTGTCGGCGTCCAGAACGCTGTACATGGGGGCGGGAACGAACCCCATGGCGACCGCGTCGCTGCCAAACCTGGATCGCGTCACGATGCCGTTGTCTTCCTGGTAGTAATAGAGGCCGGCCATCCAGCGCAGCGCGCTCTCCGTTTCGGGGGATGCCAGCCGCAGCTCCTGGGTCAGTTGTTTCCGATCCTCCTGGGTGTTCTCCTGAACGATATCCAGAGGTGAACCATCGGTATCGCCGACCCCGTCGTTCTCCCAGTCGCGCCAGCCGGTGATGGAGGTCACCCGCACGCCGGGGGCGTTCCAGTTCAGGCTGAGGGAGCTTCCGAAGGCGTCGCGGTTGTCGTGGCCGGCGAAGTCATTGCGCACGCGGTCCGGGTGATCGCGTATCTCCTGCAACGGACCCAGCGGGTAGGCGCCGCCCCGGAACCGTTCAGCATCCAGCGACAAGGTGGCGTCGAGGTCGGCGGTCGGTGTCCAGCGCAGGTTGGCACGCAGGCTCTGGTCGTCGCGGTCGTCCGCCTTTTCGCCAAGGTGGGTGTTGTCGACATATCCATCGCGCTTCGTTGCGGACGCCGAAAGGCCGAGAAACAGCTGGTCCTCCACGAGCGGGGTGCGCAGGCTGCCCTTGAGTTCGCGCTGGCCGAAGTTTCCGGCGCCCGCGCTCACGCGCGCCTCGGTCTCGTTCGTGGGCTGCCGGGTGACGATGTTGATCACGCCGGCGAGGGCGTTCCGTCCGTAGAGCGTCCCCTGCGGGCCGCGCAGGACCTCGACGCGCTCTACGTCGAAGAGGTCCATGTCGAACATGCCGTCGCCGGTGTAGCCGACGCCATCGACGTAGAAACCCACCGCCGGCTCGCCGTAGGTGGCGCCCACGCCGCGCATGAAGACGTGGCTGTTGCGCCTGCCGCCCCAAGTGGAGATGTGGAGGTTCGGCACCTGGTGGGCGATCTCGGTGATGCTCTGGATGCCGGCGTCGTCGATCTGGTCGCCCGTTACCGCGGTGATGCTGGCTGGCACGTCCTGCAACGCCTCGGGGCGTTTCTCCGCCGTGACCGTTACCGCTTCGAGCTGGTAGATCTCATCCGCTTCCGGCCCACCCTTGGATGGCTCCTCGGCGACGACCGGGCCGGGCGCCAGTATCTGCCCGGCGAGAAGGAGCACTGCGGCTCCCCTTGCCATTCCCTTCCCCCTACTCACTTGCATACGACGTCCCTTGATTTCGTGAATGACTGATAGATTTCTTGCGTAAATGCGAATAATACGCATTACAAGTGCCGACGCTCCCCGAATCAGGGCGGGGTTTGCCCCGATCGGGATTCTCCGTGCGGTGGTTGTTTTCGCTTTGAAACGGCGGGGCGAGGCGGTGAGCCAGGGGATTGCGAACGATGATTCCGATCGGGGCACTCCCGCTGCCGATACGGGGAGTCCGTCACGCGTGTCCGCGCTTAGGGTTGCTGATCGTTTGATCGCTTGTTGGAGGTATGAACCCGATGTCGTCGCATCCGCGTGCCTGTGTAGTGACATTCGGGCTACTCGCATGGACGCCGCATGTCGCCGCGGGCATGGCCGACGGCTTCACCTGGGATGGCTTCATCGAGACGTATCACGCGACCCGGGCGCAGCCCCCCCGAGACACCCAGGCCGCGCGTGCGCGCTTGCGGCTGGAAGTGCGTGGCGACATCGGCGACAACCAGGTGTTTGCCAGGGGAACCGCCGAACGGGATCTCGAGGGCCGGGAGCACCGGGCAGAACTGGATGAGGCCTATGTGGACCGTGTGGGTGAAAGGTGGGACCTGCGGTTGGGACGGCAGGTGGTGATCTGGGGGCGGGCCGACGGGCTGCGCATCGTCGATCGGGTCTCTCCTTCGGATCAATCCGAGTCGCTCACCCGCGATCTGGACGAGGTGCGTCTCGGAGTCGACGCGCTGAGGTTGCGCAGGCTGGAGGAGACCCGCCAGTGGGAGCTGATCTGGGTGCCCCGGTTCCGCCCCGGCAAGGCGCCCCGGGGTGCCTGGGCGCTGCCAAGTCCCGTGCCCGAAGGGGCGGATGTGGTGTACGCGTCGGCCGAGAAGCCGGGGCATGCGCCGGCCGACGGCGTGCTCGCGGCGCGCTGGTCTTACTACGGCCCCGGCCTGGACCTGGCCCTCTCACTGCTGCACACCTGGGAGGACCTTCCTTCCCTGGAGCGCCGCCGGCCAGCCGATGGTGGCACCGGGACCACGACCCTGGTGCCCCGGCACCACCGGCTGACCCTGCTCGGACTGGAGTTCGCGCGGCCGTGGCGCAGCTTCGTGTTCCGCGGCGAGGCCGTCTACGGACGGGGACGGCGCCATGAGCCGGCGCGGTGGGACGCCGACCTCTATCGCAAGGATTTCGTGCAGTGGATGGCCGGCGTGGACTGGACGCCGGAGGCGCAATGGACACTGACCGCGCAGGTGGCGGACGAGTGGATCCTGGACCACGAGACGGGCATGGCGGCGGAAGCCCATTCCCCGGTGGTGACCGTGGGGCTGACCACGACCTTCCTGCGCGAGACCCTGAAGTTAAGCAACCTCCTCTACTGGCGGCCCGAAGAGGATGGGTTCTACAACCGCTTCAGCCTCGACTACGCCCTGACCGACCGCTTTCACGCGAGTGCCGGCCTGGATCTGTTCACCGGAGAGAAGGGAGTGTTCGCGGCCTACGAGGAGAACGACCAGCTATGGATCAAGTTGAAATACAGCTTCTGAAGCGCGCGGCGGGAGGGGCGGCATGATGAACCCCGAGCGCGTCAATCGCCATTTTCGCCGCTTCGCGGAGCGGCTCCTGCGGGTCCGCGTGTACGTGCTGCTGCTGTTCGCGCTGCTGATCGCCGCCTCCGTGGTCGGGGTGCAGCGGCTCCAGGCCGATGTCGACCCGGATAACTGGCTGCTGGAGGACGACGCCCTGCGCCATTCCAAGGAGCACTTCGAGGCGATCTTCGGCAACAGCGACTACTGTGCCGTCCTGGTTGAGGCCGGGAACGTCTTCACCCCCCAGGTGCTGACCGACATCCGCGCCCTCGGCCGCGAACTGGAGGCGCGGGTGCCGTATGCGGACAAGGTGCTCTCGCTGACCGACCTGGAGTTCCTTCGGGGCACGGAGTCGGGGCTGTCGATCACCGACCTGGTGCCTACGCCAGTTCCCGAGTCGCCGCAGGCGATGGCGGAGGTCCGCCAACTGGCGCTGTCGCGGCCGGCGATCCGTGATCGCCTGGTCTCCCGCGATGGCACCCAGACCTGGGTGGTGCTGCGGCTGAAGAGCTACCGCGGCGACGGGCGCGGCGACGGGCCCGACCTGCGGGTGGGCCGGGCCTGCAACGAGGTGGCTTCCCAGGCGCGCTTCCGGGCGCTGAATCCGCGTACCGCCGGCCTGCCGGTGGTGAATTTCGAGAAGAAACAGTTCTTCAATGCCGAGACGCCCCGGCTGCTGGGTCTCTCCCTTCTGGCGAGCGCCCTGGTCCTGGCCCTGGCATTGCGTTCGGTGTGGGGGGTGGTTTTCCCGCTTCTCACTGCCGCGACGGCCATGCTGCTGGTGTTGGGCGCGGAGGGTTTCCTCGGCGTGGCCATCGACCCGTCGCTGATCTTCCTCCCGCTGTTTCTGGGAATGGCCGTGGCCATCGGCTACTCGGTCCATGTGATGAACCACTTCCGGCGCGGTTTTCTCGCGGCGGGCAAGCGCCGCGAGGCGGTGCTGGGCGCGCTGGAGGAGACCGGCTGGCCGTTGTTGTTCACCGCCCTGACCACCGCGGCGGCCATGCTCTCATTCGTGTTGATACCGCTTGCGCCAATGCACTGGATCGGCCTGACCTCAGCGGCGCTGGTGCTGGTCACGTGGCTCATGGTCGTCGCGCTGTTGCCTATCCTCCTGAGCTTCGGGCGTGACCGCGCTCCGGGAGGGAGTTCCCCCGTGCCGGGCGAGCGCTGGATCGAGAGTCGGATGGCGGCGCTCGGCGGCTGGGTGCTGGAGCGTCCGCGCGCCATCCTGCTGCTGTTCGTCGGACTGTCGCTGGCATGCCTGGCCGGCCTGAGCCAGTTCCGCGTCTCCTTCGACTACCGCGAAACCATGGGCCTGGCCGTCCCCTACATCGCCCGCATGGATCATGTGGGGCGCAGCCAGGTGGGCTCGCTGTACGCCTACGAGGTCGCGATCGAATTCGACCAGCCCGGCAAGGCCCGGGAGCCCGACAACCTGGAGAAGCTGGATCGGCTGAAGGCGGCCGTCATGGGGTTTCCGCTCACCAAGCGGGTCAGCTCCCTGAACGATGTGGTCAAGGACCTGCACATGGCGGTGAGCGACGGCACGGCAGAGGCCTACCGCATCCCTGGGGACCGGGCGCTGCTGGCTCAGCTCCTGCTGCTCTACGAGAACGCCGGAGGCGCTGAGGCTGAACGCTGGGTGGATTACGACTACCAGCGCCTGCGGATGATGGTGGAGGTCGGCGACTACGAGTCCGACGAGGCGGCACGGGAGTTGGAGCGCATCCGCGAAATGGCGGCCGAGCTCTTCCCTGATGCGAAGGTCTTCCTTATCGGCTCCCTCTCGCAATACACGCTGATGATGGAGTACGTCGTCTGGGGGCAGATCAAGTCCTTCCTGATCGCCCTCGCGGTCATCGGCGTGCTCATGATGGCGGCGTTCGGCAGCGTCCGCACCGGGCTGATCGCCATGGTCCCCAACGTCGCACCCGCCCTGGCGGTGGGCGGCGCGATGGGATGGGCGGGGATTCCCATGGACATCATGACGGTGACCGTGATGCCCATGCTGCTGGGGCTGGCGGTGGACGACACCATCCACTTCCTGAGCCACGCGCGCCTGGAACTCCTGCTCACGGGCAGCTACCACGCGGCCATCCGGCGCACCTTCGCCGGAGTGGGCGTGGCGCTGGTGCTCACCTCGCTGGTGCTGATCCTCAACTTCTCCGTCTACCTCGCCTCGACGGTGAAGATGTTCGTCCACATGGGTGTGCTGGTCGCCCTGGGGGTGCTCGCCGCGCTGCTGGCGGACCTGTTCGTCACCCCGGTGCTGCTCGACTGGATCAAGCCGTTCAAGCGGTGCCGCGGGCGGAGCGGTTTCTCCACGAGTGACGCAGCGCAAATGGCGCCGGTTGGCGCGATCCGGACGGATCACTCGACCACCCACGACAACTGATCGACAGGGAGACCCACATGGCGACCCATGACCTTCGATTCTGGCAACACCATCACGACTTCGGCGCCGCATCCGAACGTCGAGCGGAGCGGCGCACGCTCTGGGTGGTCGGCCTGACCTTCATCACCATGCTGTTCGAGCTGGGGGCAGGGTGGCTGACCGGCTCCATGGCGCTCCTCGCCGATGGCTGGCATATGGCCGGCCACGCCGCCGCGCTGGGGTTGTCCGTCTTCGCCTACCGTTTCGCACGAACCCACGCCGGCAATGCGCGCTTCACCTTCGGTACCGGCAAGGTCGCGCCGCTGGCCGGTTACACCAACGCCCTGCTGCTGGGGGGCGGCGCGCTCTGGATGGCCTGGGAGTCGGCGGAGCGGCTGATGCAGCCGGTGGCCATCCACTTCGGCGAGGCGATGTGGGTGGCGACGCTGGGGCTGGCGGTCAACCTGGTCAGTGCCTGGCTGTTGAGGGACGACCATCACCATGACGATCACCACGGTCATAGCCATGGGCATGACCACGGGCACACGGATCACAACCTCAAGGCCGCGTATCTGCATGTACTGGCCGACGCCCTGACCTCGGTGCTGGCCATCGTTGCACTGGGCGGCGGCATGCTGTTCGGCTGGGGATTCCTGGATCCGCTGATGGGATTGGTGGGCGCGGCGGTCGTCGGACGCTGGGCCTGGGACCTGGCCGGCGCCAGCGCACGCGTGCTGCTGGACGCCGAGGATCACAGCGATGTGGCGGCGCAGGTGCAGAAAATCATCGAGGCCCAGCCGGACCACGAGGTGGCGGACCTCCACCTGTGGCGGGTGGGGCAGGGCAGCCGCGCCTGCATCCTTTCCTTGGTGACCCACCATCCGCGGCCCTTGACCCACTATCGTCAACTGCTGGCTGGGATAGCGGGCGTGGACCACCTGACCGTGGAGATTCACCATTGCCTGAACCGCGAATGCGTGGGGGTGCCAGAGCGTGCCGGCCCGGGTTACGGATGTCGTCCGTTGGCAGGCCGCCCCGGTGCTTGCGGCGAATGATGCGAGCAACGCCGGGGTGGAACCGGCGGTCCGTGCCGCACCCCGCCTGTCGGCATCACTGGCGCGACGACCGGGTGTGCTCTCTACCAGTTTGTGCCACTACTTCCGTACGCCGCACTCCAGTTCGAATGCTCGCCTCAGATGTGCCTCTGCGTCTGCCGGCTCGATCGGGGCCGCACCCGAGATCAGCATGCCAGCGAGTCCGTCGTAAAGCGCTCCGATCCGCAGCGCCGATGCCGCCGGATCGGGCAACTGCCACTTCCGGGTTGTACAACCGGCGCGAAGCAGTGCGGCCAGTCCCGCCTGCATGAGCGCCTGTACCTCGCGCAGCGCGACGGCCATGGCCGCATCGGTGGCGGCGATGTCCGTCGCTTCGATCCAGAGTTTCCAGTACGGGCGCGCCGTGACGGAGAACGCGTTCGCGAAATAGCGCTCCAGGGCTTGCTCGGGCGGCATGTCCTGGCCGAACTGGTCGCGCGCCACGGCCTCGAAGAGCTTCTTCCACCCCATTGCGCGCAACTCGGGCCAGCGGAAGTAGTGGTTGATCAGGCCGGCCCCCACCTCCGCGCGGTGTGCCACGGCCCGGGTTGTGGCGGCGGCCAGTCCGATCTCCAGCATCACCTCGATCACTGCGTCAATCAACTGTGCCTGTCGTTCCGAGGCCTTCGCCGTGGTCATCCCTTCCTCCGATCACTTGACAATATTGAGCAGTTGCTCAATATTGTTGAGCACGTGCTCAACGCGAGATTATCATGGAACCGCAAACGCCCCTTGCTCACGTGGACTCACGTTCTTTGGATCGGCCAGGAGATGACCGCAGCCAAGCGGTCGATGTCGTCAGGGCCGGTGCCCTCGTCGGAATCTGTGTCGTGAACCTGCCATTCATGGGGCTTCCCATCGAGGCGAGCTTTGTGCCGGCGGAACATCCGATCGACCGGATGGGGGCCTTCTTCGTCGAAGCGTTTTTCCAGGCCAAGTTCTTCCTCCTGTTCTCGTTCCTCTTCGGCTGGGGGCTGCACCAGCAAGCGCTGTCGGCGGCGCAGGCGAGCGCGGCGTTTGGCTGGCGTTACGGGCGCCGCCTGCTCGGCCTCGCAGTACTGGGCGGACTGCATGCGGTGCTCGTGTTCAACGGCGACATCCTGTTGCTGTACGCCGTGCTCGGTTTACTGGTCTGGCCAATGCGTCACCTGGAGGCAGGGACGTTGATGCGTGTCGCCCAGGCCATGGTGCCGGTGGGGCTCCTGTCGCTGACCGTGCTCGCTCTCCTGTTGCCCGACGAGATCGTCGGAGGCGCCGGGCTCGCAGGCAGCTACCTGGAGGCCACACGAACGCGTTGGGCGGAGTGGCCTGCAACCTTTGGTTTCCTGCTGCTCTTCCAGGGACCACTCGCCTTCGGCGCCTTCGCTGCCGGGCTGGCCGCGGCCAAGACCGGCTTCTTCCATCGCGCCAGCATCGGCAGGCAGTGACTCGGCCGATGGCTTCCCTGGCTGCTGGTGGTGGGCATCCCGTTGAACCTCTACTACGCCGCGACGATGGCATGGATCGTCCCGCCGGAGCATGAATGGTTCGCCCTTGCAGGTTTTGCGGCGATCGGCATCGGCGGGCCGATGCTCTCGGCCGTCTATCTGCTGATGCTGGTCGCCTGGGCAGAGCGCTTTTCGCTGCCCCGTGTCCTGTTGCTGGCGGGACGCAACTCACTGTCGACGTATGTATTGCAGGGGGGGCTGGCGGGCCTGCTGTTCGGCAGGTATGGGCTGGGCCTGTTCGGCAGGGTGGGGCAGGCCGGAATGATCCCCTTGGCGGTTGTCGTTGCGCTCGTCGCGATGACTGTCGTCGGGGTGATCGCACAGCGTTCTGGCCGGGGGCCGCTGGAAGCGCTGCTGCGCAGTGTTACTTACGTTGAACCGATCAGATCGAGCCAGGCTCGGAGCTAGGACTCACCCCTGGCACCGAGTTTCGGGCCTGCTTCGGTCAGGTCGACAAGGGTACGTGATTGATCAGCACCGCCGCACTGATGAGCAGCAACCAAGTTGCGGCGTCGACTCGCAACAACGTCGTGCGCCAGGGCGCCACTGGATTAGGTGCGGTCATGACCCAATCCAGCAAAGCCAATACGACGCCTTCAGGACCTCTAGTGTAGTGCTGCACGCCGACGGAAACATAAGAAAACCAGCATTGGTGCGGGTTCTACGTCGATTATAAGTACCATCAACAACGCGCCCCTACACTGAGTTGGCAGGCGCGAGAACAAACTGCTGGGG
>JBEOKH010000537.1:0-3157 GCA_040275625.1 Thauera sp.
GAACCCTCGTCATAAGCTTGGAAGGCTTCTGCTCTACCATTGAGCTACACCCGCACACGCCTGCAACCGTGTTCGCTTGCCGCCGCGGACAACTCCGCGCTCACCACAACTCGCAGCCGGCACTGCATCTGCACCATCGACCGTGACGACGCACGGCACGACGAAAACTTGGTGGAGGGAGAAGGATTCGAACCTTCGAAGGCTGAGCCGTCAGATTTACAGTCTGATCCCGTTGACCGCTTGGGTATCCCTCCGTCCGGGAAGCCCCGCACTATAGAGGTCCAGTGAACGGAAGTCAAAGCTTTTTTAAAAATTTTTGTGACGCAGCACTGCCCCCCAGACGTGGCGGTGAGGAGGTCTATTGTTCCAGGCGCCAGGGCGGGTGCGCGCCGCGTGCCGCGGACGGCGCGGGGCGTATCATCGCTGGCCTCGCTGTCACCGCCGATCACTGTCGATGCCCCCTGCCCTCAAAGCCCTCCTCTCACAGCTCGCCGGCCTCGCGGTGGCCTTCGCGCTCGCCCGCAGCGGGCTGCTGGGAGGATTGTGGCCGCTGGTGGGCGCGCAGGCCCTGACGGCGGCGGCCGTCGCAGCTGCGCAGCGCAGCGCGCGCTGGTGGCTGCCCATCCACCTCGTGTTCCTGCCCCTGGTGGTGATGGCGCTGGGCTTCGGCGTGCATCCCGGCTGGTATCTGGGCGCCTTCACCGTGCTCGTGCTGGTGTATTGGACCAGCTTCCGCACCCAGGTGCCGCTTTACCTCAGCAACCGCGCCACGGCGGCGGCGGTCGCGTCCCTGCTGCCACCGCGCCCGGCGCGGGTGCTCGACATCGGCGCCGGCACCGGTGCACTGTTGCGTCCGCTCGCGCAGGCGCGCCCCGACTGCCAGTTCACCGGCATCGAGCTGGCGCCGGCGACCTGGCTGCTGGGGCGTGCGCTCGGGCGCAGGCTGGCCAATCTCGAATGGCACCGCGGCGACCTGTTCGAGCACGACTGGCAGCGCTACGACCTCGTCTATGCCTTCCTGTCCCCGGTGCCGATGGCTGGCGTGTGGCGCAAGGCGAGCGCCGAGCTGCGCCCCGGCAGCGTGCTGGTCAGCAACAGCTTTCCGGTGCCCGAACAGGAACCCGACAGGGTCGTCGACGTCGGTGACCGGCGCGCAACGCGCTTGTACATCTACCGGATCGGCGGCAAGGTGACGGCGTGAAGCAGCTGAATTGGCACTGCGAAGCGGCGCTTTTCTGCGTTCGCCCGCGCAACGGCGGCATCGATAATCCCCAGCGTGCAGGAACTGCAAGCAAAGGACTGGAAGTGTCATGGCTGAGATCATCTGCGTGATCGGCAACAAGGGCGGAACGGGCAAGACCACGCTTTCGCACATGCTGTGCCAGGGGCTCGGACTCCTCGGTCAGCGCGCCGCGTGCGTGCTGACCGACACCTCGCGTGAGCCGCTGATCCCCACCGGCAGGCGCTACGTGCTCGCCGACGCGCGCACGCGTGAGTCGCTCACCAAGGTGGTCGACAAGCTGCGCACGCTCGAGCACTGGATCGGCGTCATCGACGGGGGCGGCAACCGCACCGAGATGGACCGCAAGCTCTACGCCCTCTCCGACATCGTGCTGCTGCCCTTTCGCGAGTCGCACGAGGATATCCGCACGGTGCTGCGCGACCTCGAGATGTTTCCGCGCGCCTACGCGATCCCCAGCCAGTGGCCAACCAACGCCTGGCAGCGCGATGCCGCCGATCGCACCGTGGCGCGGCTGCTCGGTGGCCACCGCCACCGCATCCTGCGCCCGGTCAACGCGCTCTCGTCCACCAAGCTGCTGCTGCAGAAGCAGATCCCCGAGCAGTTGCCGACCCCGCTCGCCAACGCGTGCCGCGCGCTCGCCAGGCAGCTGCTGGAGGTGCTCGAGATCGACTTCGTCGATCAGGTCGACGATGCGCCCGACAGCGGCCAGACAGAACGTCTGCCGGCGGCCGAAATGCCGCTGCGGCTCGCGCACAACCTCCGTCGCGCGCACTGACGACCGCTCACCAAGCGCGGTGCCACGGTCGCCGCGGGATTCAGAGCTGCACGCCGCTGCGCGCGATCGCCACCAGCGCCTGGCTGCGACTGCCGACGCCCAGCGCGCGGTAGATCGCAGTAACGTGCACCTTCACCGTACCCTCGGTCAGCCCGAGCCGCTCAGCGATCTCGCGGTTGCTGCAACCGGCTGAAAGCAATTCGACCACCCGCGCCTGGGCGGCGGTGAATCGGTAGCGCTGGGTGTCGCTTTGCGCAGCCGCGGCCGCGCGCGCCGGGGTCGGCATGCCACCCTCGAGCGTCTCCCGCACCGCCTGCACCAGCACGTCCCCCGAGCTCGCCTTGGACACGAACCCCGAGGCGCCGGCCGCGAACGCACGCCGGACCGAGGCCTCGTCGTCCATCGCCGAAACGACGATCGCCGGCAGATCGGGAAAGCGCTTCGCAAGCACGGCGAGCAACGAAAAACCGTTCATGTCGGGCAGCATCAGGTCGACGATGGCCAGATCCACATCGGCATTCGCATCGAGCAGGGCAAGGGCATCCTCGGTTCCCGCCGACTCGAGGCACTCGAGCCCAGGCTCAAGCCGCGCCAGCCGTTGCGCCATTGCCTCGCGCACGAGCGCGTGATCTTCCACGATCAGGATCTTCGTCATGCCTGCCTCCACCGACCGGCCCGTCGCGGCCGAGAAGGTCGCGAACATATCACGACACGCACCCGCCCCCTATGCCGGACAGCCCAAACGGTGGAGAATCCGGCCGCCCAAAGCGCACGCGTGTCAGAATCCATGTCTTCGGCATCCGTGCCGCCAGGCCCGCATATCCTCCGCCCCGCCCACGCCTCTGCCCGCCCCATGCCCGCCCACTGCCTTTCCGCCGTCCGCCGCCCGCCCGTCGAGGCGTGCGCGCAACGTCGGAGCGCGCGTTGATGAGCCTGCGCGGAAGTGCGGCACGCAGCGGTCGCCGACTGCTGCTCGCCTGCGCGCTGTGCGTCATGGCCACGGCAGCGGCGGCGCGCAACCACATCGTGGTTGTCGCCCAGGTCGACAACCCGGTGCACGCCGAGACCCTCGACGCCCTGCGCGCCGGGCTGGAACGGACGGGTGCCGGGCGCACGATCGACATCCGCGCGCCCGCGGC
>JBEOKH010000538.1:0-2546 GCA_040275625.1 Thauera sp.
CCTGGTAGATCGTCATGTCCTCGAGAAGGGCGAGGCGGGCGGCGGGGGCGGGCATGGCGGCTCCTTGGGGATGCGAATGAAAGGGTTGGTCGAAGTCCTTTATCTCCCCTCCCCCTTGTGGGGGAGGGGTTGGGGGAGAGGGGGAACAGTCATGACTTTCATCATCGGTGGGTGTCTTGCAAAGTCATGACCGTTGGGAAGAGGGGCCATCGTGACACACGAGTTCGTCAAATCCTTGCGAAAGCACCTGGCCAGATCCGTCGGTCTGCTCTGGTGGCATCTGCGAGGGCATGGACGCCCCCTCTCCCCCAACCCCTTCCACGGCCCGCACTGCATCGCGGGCCGGCTGCGGCGGCGCGGAGCAGTGCTCCGCGAAACCCCGCCTGCACCCCCGCGAGGGGGGAGGGGAGTAAGGTATCCGCCTTTGTTCGCATCCCTCCTTGAGAGGAGGGGTTCAGAAGAGTTCGACATTCGATGGTTTGCTGGGCGGCGCCGGTCTGGCTGCATGCGCCTGGCGGGCGGTGGGCGGGTATGGGCTATGCGCGGGGTCGAGCGCCTGGCGGTGAGCGTCGCGCTGCTGATCCATGGCATAGCCGGAGAACACCTGTTCGAGCTGTTGGGCAAGCGGCTCGACCGCCTCCTCGCGGCGAACATCCTCGGCTCGCTGGAGCACCCCGGCCAGCGAACTGGCATGGCTGTCGACACGCTCGATGCCGTCGATCACCTGTGCGATCTGCTGGCGTGTCACGTCCTGGAACTGCACGCTGGCCAGAGTTTCCATGAACATCGTGGCGAGCTTGCTGCTGCTTGCGGTGATGGTCTGGAGAATCGCCCGCTCGCGTTTGCCGAGATTTTCGTAACTGCTGCCGAGCGACGCGAGCTGCTGCGCGAAGCGTTCAAGGCTGTCGCGTTCTTCGTTGATGTGCGAGTGCGCGAGCTGGTCCTTGAACTGGTGCTCGATGAGATCGGCGACGGCGATGATGCCGTCGTTGATCTTCTTGACTGCGGTTTCGGTTTCGTGCGAGAGCTTCCGCACCTCGTCGGCGACGACCGCAAAACCGCGTCCGGCCTCGCCGGCGCGGGCGGCCTCGATGGCCGCGTTGAGCGCGAGCAGGTTGGTCTGGCCGGCAATATGCCGGATCAGGTCGACCAGGGTCTGCAGCGAGCGGGTTTTCTGTACGGCCTGTGCGCTGCGCACCTGTTCCCGAGCCGTTTCTTCGACGCGCTGGGCGATGAAGGCTTCGAGCTTGCCGATCAATTGGCGATTGCCGCCGATGGTTTTTTCGGAGTCGCGGGCCATGGCATCGGATTCGGCCGTGGCGTCGCCAACGAACTGTTTGAGTTCGGTGACCACCTCGTCGATCGTCTGCAGCCGTGCCGTGACGTCGTAGGCCGCTTTTTCGGTCTGTTCGACGACGCTTTGCAACTGCTCGACGAGAACCTGGTTGAAGGGTGGAATCTCTTGCAGCTCGGGCATCGCGACGCGCTGGCAGACCCTGTTCGATGGGCAGCGCGGGCGCGGGTCCTTGAGGTCGGCGTCGATCCCCATATGAACGTCCTGATAGAGGATGCGCGAAACGCCCTGCTGAACGGTGATGAAGATCAGCACGCCGAGCAGCGTGACCAGGATGTCGATGCTGCGATGGCCGATGCCGAGAGTCTGGCTGAGAAACGGCTCATAGAGCGTGTGCGTCAGGAAGACTACGATGACCAGCACGATCGCTGCGCTGAGGCCGGTGATCAGCGTGCGCTGGCGATACTGGCGATACGGTTTGCCGAGGGGGGCGGGCATGTTGAAACTTCTCCTGTACGGCACACTCTGCGCCGGGCGGCACGGACCCTTGCCCGGAACAGAATCTGCCAGGGAGAAGACTAGCGAGGCGCGCACCAGGGCGCTATCCGGAAATCCACTCGGGATTCGGTAGAACTACAGAAGTTCAAGGGTCAAAAGGGACGAAACGGGCGCTTTTTCCTGACCCTGATGCCCTGTGCTTTGAAACTACTTGAAGTCGGCGACCATGCCGACCAGTTCGATGACGTTGCTGGCGCCGGACTTGGTCATGATGTGGGCGCGGTGGGTTTCGACCGTGCGCTCGCTGATGCCCAGGTCGGCGGCGATGACCTTGTTGCGCTTGCCGGCGACGATTGCGGTCAGGATTTCCTGCTCGCGTGGGGTCAGGGATTTTCGCCAGTCGTCACCCGCTGCCGGTTCCGCTGCCGCTCGCCTTTCTTCGGCCAGGCGCAAGGCGGCGTTGATCCGCTCGATCAGGTGCTGGACGTTGAAGGGTTTTTCGAGAAAATCGAAAGCGCCAAGGCGCATGGCCCGCACCGCGGTCGGCACGTCGGCATAGCCGGAAAGAAAGATCACCGGAATCTCGGGATGGCGCTCCCGTAACCAGTCATGGATTTCGGGTCCGGTGATGCGCGGCATGCGGATGTCGAGCAGCACGCAGTCGGTATGACCGGGTTGCCAGCGGCGCATGAAGTCCTCACCGGACGAGTATTCCTCGGCGGCGAGCCCGACGCTGGCCAGTACTTCCAGCAGG
>JBEOKH010000539.1:0-2190 GCA_040275625.1 Thauera sp.
GGTCGGCGGCGGCCTGGGCGCGGTCGGCCTTGCGCGCAGCCTTGTCGGCCGCCTGGTCGGGGCAGGCGGCTGCCGCGGCGACTTCGGCGCGGCGGCTGGCGAGCCAGTCGCGGTAGTCGTCGAGGTCGCCGTCGAAGGGCTGGATGCGCCCGCCATCGACCAGCACGAAGCGGTCGCAGGTGGCGCGCAGCAGCGCGCGGTCGTGCGACACCAGCACCATCGCGCCCTCGTAGTCCTGCAGCGCCATGGTGAGCGCGTGGCGCATCTCGAGGTCGAGGTGGTTGGTGGGCTCGTCGAGCAGCAGCAGGTTGGGCCGTTGCCAGATCAAGAGCGCGAGCGCCAGGCGCGACTTCTCGCCGCCCGAGAACGGGCCGCAGGGCGTGGTCGCCGGAGTCGAGCTGCCGCCCACGCCGTCGCCGCGGAAGTCGAAGCCGCCGAGGTAGTCACGCAGGTCCTGCTCGCGCGTCTGCGGGTCGAGGCGGACCATGTGCTGCAGCGCGGATTCGTCCGGGCGCAGGGTCTCGAGCTGGTGCTGGGCGAAGTAGCCGGTGGCCAGGCCCTTGCCTTCCAGCCGGCGACCGCTGGCGAGCCGTAGCTCGTGGGCAAGCAGCTTGATCAGCGTCGATTTGCCCGCGCCGTTGCGCCCGAGCAGGCCGACGCGCTCGCCCGGGCGCAGGGTCAGCGTGATTCGCTCAAGTATCGTCTTGTCGCCGTAGCCGACTGCGCCGTCCTCGATCTGCAGCAGCGGATCGGGCGCCGGCGGCGCGTCGCGGAAGGCGAAGCTGAAGGGCGTGTCCACGTGCGCCGCGGCGATGCGCTCCATGCGCTCGAGCGCCTTGATCCGGCTCTGCGCCTGGCGCGCCTTGGTGGCCTTGGCGCGGAAGCGGCGGATGTAGTCTTCCATGTGCGCGATGTCGCGCTGCTGCTTCTCGAACATCGACTGCTGCTGCAGCAGGCGCTCGCCGCGCTGGCGCTCGAAATCGGAATAGCCGCCGGTGTAGAGGCTGAGCTTCTGCTGCTCGATGTGGGCGATGTGGGTGACGCAGGCGTCGAGGAACTCGCGGTCGTGCGAGATCAGCAGCAGCGTGCCGCGGTAGTCGCGCAGCCAGGCCTCGAGCCAGATCACCGCGTCGAGGTCGAGGTGGTTGGTGGGCTCGTCGAGCAGCAGCAGGTCCGATCTGCACATCAGCGCCTGCGCCAGGTTCAGGCGCATGCGCCAGCCGCCGGAGAAGTCCGCCACCGGGCGTTCGATGTCGGCCTGCAGAAAGCCGAGGCCGTCGAGCAGCGATGCCGCGCGCGCACGCGCCGCGTAGCCGCCGATCTCGTGCAGGCGGGCGTGGAGCTCACCGATGTGCGAGCCATCGTGCGCCGCTTCGGCCGCGACCAGCTCGGCCTCGATGCGGCGCAGCTCGGCGTCGCCGTCGAGCACGTAGTCGATCGCCGGCTGTGCCAGGCCGGGGGTCTCCTGCGCAACGTGGGCGATCACCCAGCCCGGCGGCATGTCGAGGTCGCCCTGGTCGGGATGGAGCTGGTCGCGCAGCATGGCGAACAGGCTGGACTTGCCGCTGCCATTGGCGCCGGTGAGGCCGACCTTCCAGCCGGGGTGGATCTGCAGCGTGGCGGCCTCGATGAGGACCTTGGCGCCGCGCGCGAGGCGCAAATTGCGAAGACTGATCACGAACGGATGCGCGGCCGGACGGCCGCGGGTTGAATTAAAGGCGCTATTCTACGCGCCAGCCGAAACGAACTCCGAACCCGCTCCCCGGAAAACGCCACGCATGATCCGCCCCCGTTCCCTGTGTTCTGCCATCGGCCGCCGCTGCGTCGTGTCCGGCCTGTTCGCTGCCGTGCTCGCATGCGCCGCACTTCCGGCCGACGCGCAGGCCGAGGACGCCGCCGCGCGCGCCGAGGCGCTCGAAACCGAGGGCAAGGCCCTGCGCGCCGAGGCCGAGGCCACCTACGAGGCCGCCGTACCCGGCTGCTACGACAAATTCTTCGTCAACCACTGCATCGACCAGGCCAGGAAAAAGCGCCTCGCGACGGTCAAGCGCGCCCGCGCGCTGGAGGCCGAATCGCGCCGCATCACACTTGCCGAACGCCAGCGTGTGGCAGCAGAGGCCGGCGCGAAGGCCAAACGCCCGGTCACGCCCGCAGCGGCCGTATCCGCCCCGCCCGCGGACGCCCCTGCCG
>JBEOKH010000540.1:0-2852 GCA_040275625.1 Thauera sp.
GATGGCGGCGTCACGCATGAGTTTCTCCTTTGATGCATACACAACAGACACACTAATCGTATGGCGACGTGTATCTGTTGTCAATACACGACGACGCCGGAGAGTGATGTGCAGGCGGACGCTATTGTAGAAGCCGACGATGCAATCGGTGACGTCTCGGGTGGCCTCCGCAGGGTTGGCATTATTGGCCGGCCAGACACGCTCCCTCTTGAGATTCAGGACGAAGCGCTCCCTGACGACGTTGTCGCAGCAGGGAAGGCATCGCCAAGGCGATCACTTCGTGATCGCGCCGCCAGATCACCCCACCCGCATGCACGGCAAGCCACCAGTTTTGTCGGGAGGGATGCGGCCTCGTGCTGGCGTCTGCCGCCCGGGGCGCCTTGAGTGCCATGAGGCGCTTCAAGCTCAAGTCCGGGATTGGCGGCCGGTGGCGCTCGCCTGCCTCGCTCAGGCCTGCTTGCCGGCGACGACCGGGGCGGTGACGAAGCTGACCCCGAGCCGCAGCAGCGCAGCCTTGCCGCGGACGGTCAGATCGCTGATGAAACGAAACTGCTGCCGCGCGTCGATCGGATAAGCCTTCAAGCGGTAGTGCGTTCCCCAGGGCTTCTCGTGCACAACCACAATGATCGGGTCGTCAAAATAGAGGTAGGGGCTGGTCAGCGCGACGTCCTGCAGCACCAGCCGTGCGGCCGCGGCATCGTGCGCCGGGTGAAGATAGAAATCAGCCACGCACTGGAGCTGGGGCTTACCGCAGTTGGCATTGAAAACCGGATCGTTCCACATCCGCAGGTGCGGGATGCTGACCTGCGTATCGTCCGGGGTGACGATTTGCACCGTGCGCATGCCGATATGCTTTACTTCGCCATAAATCCCGTTGACTTCGATCCAGTCGCCATTGCGATAGGGCATTTCGCCGACGACCACGACGCCGGCGATCAGGCTGCTGGCATAATCCTTCATGGCGAAACCGAGCGCCAGTCCGACCGTGCCGAGCAGGGCGACCATGTTCTGGAATGACGGCTCGATGATCCGCGGGACGAGCAGCATGAAAGCGACCACCAGGATGCCCAGGCGCAGCAGCGGCACCATCGCCAGCAGATAGAGTCGATGCGCGCCATGCAGCTGGTCGGCAAGCCACGGCACAAGCTTCTGCACAACGACGATCAGTAACGTCGCAACGGCAACGATCAGCAACAACTCCAGCAGCGTGCCGGTGTCCAGCGTATTGAAGAGTTTTGCCAGTTGAGGGGTTTCCATGCTCGGTGCCTCAGAATTCATCTTTCAAGAAACCACGTCGGCGCAGGAATTCGCGGACCACGGCGTAGGCGGACGCGCTGATCTGCCAGCGCTCGCCGGCCAGGGCAACGACGCCGAGGGCCTGCAGTTGCAGCAGGTGCGAGGCGATGCGATGCTCGGGTTGGGGCAGCAGCTCGGGCAGCACCGACACCGGCAAGCCGTTGTGTAACAGCAGCGCGTGCAGGATGAAGGCCATGCCTTCGCCTTTTTCCGCTGGCAAGGGAGGCTCCTGCACGCTCTCGCAGACCCAGACGATCTCGGTATCGGGAGCGGCAGCCTTTGCCCGCTGCACGGCCCGGTCCGCAGCGTCGGACAGGTCCTGCTTCGAGTCAGGCTCCTGCTTCGGGTCAGGCTCCTGCTTTGCCGGCTGCTCCTGCTCGGGGTGAGATCTCAGCAACGCCCGCCAGGAAGTCCAGGCGACGCCGATGTTGCCGCGGCTGTGGACCGCGAGCTGATTGATCTCCGGGCTGACTGCCGACTCGTTCGGCCCGCATGCCAATTCAATCTCCTTGCCGGTCACGCTGTTGCAGAAGCGCAGACAGCCACCGTTCTCGCGCGAAACCAGGTCGGCCAGGTAGCGCGACAGGCGCGGCCCGTCGAAGGCCTGCAGGGTCAGCGCTTCCGGCTGCGGCAGCGGCCAGACCTCCTGCAGGTACGCCCAGGCCCAGCTGTCACACGCGATCACGCCGCGCCCCAGCGCCCCGCTCACCGCGTGGGCGAGCAAACGCCGCACGAGTCCGAGGCCATCGGCGTGGCGCAGATAGCAGTGTTCGAGGTTCGGCAGCATCCACAGACGCTCGCTCGTCGGCCACTCTTCGAGCCAGCGTTCATCGCCGCCAAGAATCTGCTCCACGCTTGGTGCCGCCACCGCGTGCACCCGGTGGCGGGCGGCCCAGTGGGCAAGGATCTCCGGATGACCGCTATGCGGCTGACCGATGACGAATCTGACCGGCATGATCGGTTTCCTGTCGGGCAACCAGTCGGCCAGGGCCAGGTCCAGCGCTGCCGCCGCACAACGCCAGTCAATCGGCTGCACGAGAGACTGCAAACGCGCACCCGACAGCGCCTGCAGATCCGCTTCGGCCTTCACCGGCGTCGGCTCTTCCCTGTCGCCAGCGCGGAAAAGCCGTTTCAAGGAGGCCCATTTTTCGAGTGCCGCGCTCGCGCCGACAGGATTCGGAACGCGGTAGTCGGCGAGCCGGACGAACTCCCACAGCGCGGGCGCCGATGCCTCATCCGGCTTCTGTGCTGGCGGATGATGGTCTATGATCATTGGCGGAGACGTTTCCCGCACCGATTCATTCACGATTTCTGTTCAACCCGAAGTGTTGTTGGAGGAATACATAATGGCAAACGAAGGCTATCACGAACCCGTTTCCGAACTCAGCGATGAAGCGCGCGACATGCATCGGGCCATCGTCTCGCTGATGGAAGAACTTGAAGCCGTGGATTGGTACAACCAGCGCATGGATGCCTGCAAGGATGCCGAGCTGCGCGCCATTCTCAAGCACAACCGCGACGAGGAGAAGGAGCACGCGGCGATGGTTCTCGAATGG
>JBEOKH010000541.1:0-11523 GCA_040275625.1 Thauera sp.
GCGTCGGTCTCCAAAACCGAAGGTTGGGGGTTCGATTCCCTCTGCCCCTGCCATAATTTTCCGGGTGTTCATCCGCAATGGCCGATAAGTTGAAATTTGCGCTGGCGCTGGCACTGTTGGCAGCCGGCGTGGTCGGCTTCTATCTGCTGTCCGAGCAGCCGCTCGTGTTGCGCGTGTTGTCCGTGCTCGCAGGCGTTGGCGCCGGTGTCGGCGTTGCTGCCATCTCCGAGCCGGGTCGCCGCTTCATCGGTTTCGCCCGCGAATCGATCACCGAAACCAAGAAGGTCGTCTGGCCGAGCCGCAAGGAGACCACGCAGACCACGGGTCTGGTGTTCGTGTTTGCGGTCGTGATGGCGCTCTTCCTTTGGCTGACGGACAAGAGCCTGGAGTGGGTTCTCTACGACCTGGTCCTGGGTTGGAAGTGATATGAGCAAGCGTTGGTATGTGGTTCACGCGTATTCGGGCTTCGAGAAGTCCGTTCAGCGCGCACTGATCGACCGCGTTAACCGGTCGGGTATGCAGGATAGCTTCGGTCAGATCCTGGTGCCGGTCGAGGAGGTCATCGAGATGCGCGCCGGCCAGAAGACCGTGACCGAGCGCAAGTTCTTCCCGGGCTATGTTCTTGTCGAGATGGAAATGAACGACGAGAGCTGGCACCTGGTGAAGTCCACGCCCAAAGTCACCGGCTTTGTCGGCGGTACGGCGAACAAGCCCGCTCCGATCTCCGAGAAGGAGGTCGAGAAGATCATGCAGCAGATGCAGGAAGGCGTCGATAAGCCGCGTCCCAAGGTGCTGTGGGAGATCGGCGAGGTCGTTCGCGTCAAGGAAGGCCCGTTTACCGACTTCCACGGTTCGGTCGAAGACGCCAATTACGAGAAGAACAAGCTGCGCGTGTCGGTGACCATCTTTGGTCGTGCCACGCCGGTGGAGCTCGATTTCGCCCAGGTCGAGAAGACTTGAGCAGGACGGCAGGCCGGAAGGCCTGCCGAAGCCCGTTGACTCATGGATTGAGCGCGGGCCATGCGAGGAGCGCCGGTTGTCCCGGTGCGCTAGCACTCATCACAGGAGCAAGCCGCTATGGCAAAGAAAATCACTGGCTACGTCAAGCTGCAGGTGCCGGCCGGCAAGGCCAACCCCAGCCCCCCGATCGGTCCCGCGCTCGGCCAGCGCGGCCTGAACATCATGGAATTCTGCAAGGCCTTCAATGCCAGGACCCAGGGTCTTGAGCCGGGTCTGCCGATTCCGGTGGTGATCACCGCCTACGCCGACAAGTCCTTCACGTTCATCATGAAGACGCCGCCGGCCACGATCCTGATCAAGAAGGCCGCCGGCATCCAGAAGGGCTCGGCCAAGCCGCACACCGACAAGGTGGGCAAGATTACCCGTGCCCAGGTCGAGGACATCGCCAAGGCCAAGCAGCCGGACCTCACCGCTGCCGACCTCGAAGCCGCCGTGCGCACCATCGCCGGTTCCGCCCGCAGCATGGGCATCACCGTGGAGGGCCTGTAATCATGGCGAAGCTGTCCAAGCGAGTTCAGGCGCTGCGCGCCAAGGTTGATCGCAACCAGGCCTATCCGGTCGCCGACGCCCTGCGTCTGGTCAAGGAGTGCGCCACCGCCAAGTTCGACGAGTCGATCGACATCGCCGTGAATCTCGGCGTCGATGCACGCAAGTCGGATCAGGTCGTGCGTGGCTCGGTCGTGCTGCCTGCGGGTACCGGCAAGTCGGTGCGCGTGGCCGTGTTCGCCCAGGGTGAGAAGGCCGAGGCTGCCCGTGCAGCCGGTGCCGAAGTCGTGGGTTTCGACGACCTCGCTGAGCAGGTCAAGGCCGGTAATCTCAACTTCGACGTCTGCATCGCGACGCCCGACGCCATGCGCGTGGTCGGCCAGCTCGGCCAGATCCTCGGTCCGCGCGGCCTGATGCCGAACCCGAAGGTCGGCACCGTCACCATGGATGTCGCCACCGCGGTCAAGAACGCCAAGGCCGGTCAGGTTCAGTACCGTACCGACAAGGCCGGACTGGTGCACGCCACTATCGGTCGCGCCTCGTTCGAGGTCGATGCGCTGCAGCAGAACCTCACCGCGCTCATCGACGCGCTGGTCAAGGCCAAGCCGGCCGCCGCCAAGGGTATCTATCTGCGTCGCATCGCCGTGTCCAGCACCATGGGCGCCGGCGTGCGCGTGGAGCCGGGCAGCCTCAACGCTGCCTGATTGCCAGGATCGTCCGCAGCGGACGATCCCAGGAACTTTGAGCCGTAGCCGTCCACGGGCGGCTGCGGATCGTCAAAGACCGCAGGTGTGTTTGCCGCAAGGCAACGCTTAAGCATGCAAGTGGCCTGCGCAGACGGTGTGCTCAGAACAGGATTTGGCCGTATTGCCGGCCGCGCTCCTGATCCAGGTCGCCGTGGGTGCGAATCGCGCGAGCGGTTCGCGTGTTGACTTGAAAGGAGGAAAGGCCTGTGGGTCTCAATCTCGATGACAAGAAGGCCGTAGTGGCTGAGGTGTCGGCAGAAGTGGCCAACGCCCAGACGATCGCGGTGGCCGAGTATCGCGGCATTGCGGTGGGCGACCTCACCACGCTGCGCGCCAAGGCCCGCGAGTCTGGCGTTTATCTGCGCGTGCTGAAGAACACCCTGGTCCGTCGTGCGATCGCCGGTACCCCGTTCGAAGGTCTGGCGGGCGATCTGACCGGTCCGTTGATCTATGGCATCTCGACCGATCCGGTTGCGGCCGCCAAGGTGCTCAACGACTTCGCCAAGGGTAACGACAAGATCGTCCTGCGTGCAGGTTCCTTTGCGGGCAATACGCTCGACAAGGCCGGCATCCAGGCGCTCGCCTCGATTCCGAGCCGCGATGAGCTGCTCGCCAGGCTGGTGGGCGTCATGCAGGCGCCGGTGTCCGGCATGGTCGGTGTGCTCGCCGCCCTCGCCAAGAAGCGCGAGGAAGAAGGCGCTGCCGCCTGAGTCAGCCTTCCGCTACGAACGTTTTCGCAAAAATATCGATTCTGGAGTGATTTGAAATGGCAATCAGCAAAGAAGACATCCTGGAAGCCGTTGCTGGCATGACCGTGATGGACCTGAACGACCTGGTCAAGGCGTTCGAAGAGAAGTTCGGCGTGTCCGCTGCCTCGCTGGCCGTGGCCGCCCCGGGTGCTGCTGCCGCGGCCCCGGTTGAAGAGAAGACCGAATTCGACGTCGTGCTGCTCGAAGCCGGCGCCAAGAAGGTCGAGGTCATCAAGGTCGTCCGTGCCGCCACCGGCCTGGGCCTGAAGGAAGCCAAGGACGTCGTCGACGGCGCGCCCAAGGCTGTGAAGGAAGGCGCTTCGAAGGCGGACGCCGAAGCGCTGAAGAAGCAGCTGGAAGACGCTGGCGCGAAGGTCGAAATCAAGTAATAATCAGCTTCCCAGCGGGGCTGGCACTCTTCGGAGTGCCGGCCCTTTCGTGCTTTGTAATCGAGGTGGTGGCGGGCCCCTTGCCCCTCGATGACAGGCCAGAGCGTTTGCCGATCCTCCGGTACGTCATGCAGCGGTCCTGCGACCTGCCGGAAACACCCGAACGCTGTGTCCTGTCTTTCCGATGTTAGCCCTCTAGCCGGAGCATCCATGGCGTATTCCTACACTGAAAAGAAACGTATCCGCAAGAGCTTCGCCAAGCGCGCGGCCGTGCTCGATGCGCCTTTCCTGCTCGCCACCCAGATCGAGTCCTTCGCCGAATTCCTGCAGGCGGAGACGCCGCCCGAGGCGCGGCGCAACCAGGGCCTCCAGGCCGCATTCACGTCGATCTTCCCGATCTCGAGCCACAGCGGCAATGCCCGTCTCGAGTACGTCCAGTACATGCTGGGCGAGCCTGCCTTCGACGTGAAGGAGTGTCAGCAGCGTGGCCTGACCTTCGCGTCGCCGCTGCGCGCACGCGTGCGACTGGTCATCATGGACCGCGAAGCGCCCAAGGAGACCATCAAGGAAGTCAAGGAGCAGGAGGTCTACATGGGCGAGATCCCGCTCATGACGACCACCGGCTCGTTCGTGATCAACGGCACCGAGCGTGTCATCGTCTCGCAGTTGCACCGCTCGCCGGGTGTGTTCTTCGAGCACGACCGCGGCAAGACGCACTCGTCCGGCAAGCTGCTGTTCTCGGCACGGATCATCCCCTATCGCGGCTCGTGGCTGGACTTCGAGTTCGATCCGAAAGACTACCTGTACTTCCGTGTCGACCGCCGTCGCAAGATGCCGGTGACGATCCTGCTGCGCGCGATCGGGATGACGCCCGAAGAGATCCTGGCGACCTTCCACGACACCGACACCTTCCACCTGCAGGGGGAGGGCGCGCAGTTCGAGCTCGTGCCCGAGCGTCTGCGTGGCGAGGTTGCACGTTTCGACATCACCACCGCCGACGGCACGATCATCGTCGCGCGGGAGAAGCGCATCACCTCGAAGCACATCCGCGAGATCGACCAGGCCGGCGTCAAGACCATGGCGGTGCCGGATGACTTCATCCTCGGCCGCGTGACGGCCAGCAACATCGTCGATCCGGCGACCGGTGAGCTCCTCGCGCGCGCCAACGACGAGCTGACCGAGGACCTCCTCGACAAGCTGCGTCTGGCCGGCGTCACCGAGCTGCGCACGCTGTACATCAACGACCTCGACCGTGGCGGCTACATCTCGCAGACCCTGCGCATCGACGAGACCGCCGACCAGTGGGCGGCCAAGGTTGCAATCTACCGCATGATGCGTCCGGGCGAGCCGCCCACCGAAGATGCCGTCGAAGGCCTGTTCAACGGCTTGTTCTATGCCGAGGAGCGCTACGACCTGTCTTCGGTCGGTCGCATGAAGTTCAACCGCCGCGCCTATCCCGAGAAGATCGACGAGAAGGTGCCGAGCTGGCTCAAGCGCTTCTACGAGCGCGTCGGTGCACAGGGCGAGGACGGCCCGGGCGTGCTGACCAACGACGACATCCTCGCCGTGGTCGGCGTGCTGGTCGAGCTGCGTAATGGTCGCGGCGAGATCGACGACATCGACCACCTCGGCAATCGCCGCGTGCGTTCGGTGGGCGAACTGGCCGAGAACCAGTTCCGCGCTGGCCTGGTGCGCGTCGAGCGCGCCGTCAAGGAGCGCCTGTCGCAAGCCGAATCCGACAATCTGATGCCGCACGACCTGATCAACGCCAAGCCGATCTCGGCCGCGATCAAGGAGTTCTTTGGCTCGAGCCAGTTGTCGCAGTTCATGGACCAGACCAACCCGCTCTCCGAGATCACCCACAAGCGCCGTGTCTCCGCACTCGGCCCGGGCGGCCTGACGCGCGAGCGCGCCGGTTTCGAGGTGCGCGACGTGCATCCGACGCACTACGGCCGTGTGTGCCCGATCGAGACGCCGGAAGGTCCGAACATCGGCCTGATCAACTCGCTCGCGGTGTATGCGCGCACCAACCGTCACGGCTTCCTCGAGACGCCGTACCGCAAGGTGATCGACAACAAGGTTACCGATCAGATCGACTTCCTCTCGGCGATCGAGGAAGGTCAGTACGTGATCGCGCAGGCCAACGCCGAGATCGACGACGCGGGCATGCTCGCCGGCGACCTGGTGTCCTGCCGCCACAAGGGCGAGTTCCTGCTCGCCACCGCTGACATGGTGCAGTACATGGACGTGGCGCCGGGTCAGATCGTGTCGGTTGCGGCCTCGCTGATCCCGTTCCTCGAGCACGACGACGCCAACCGCGCGCTGATGGGCGCCAACATGCAGCGCCAGGCCGTGCCCTGCCTGCGTCCGGAGAAGCCGCTGGTCGGCACCGGCATCGAGCGCCGGGTGGCGGTCGACTCGGGGACCGCGGTGCAGGCCACCCGTGGCGGCATTGTTGACTACGTGGATGCGAACCGGGTGGTGATCCGGGTGAACGACGACGAGACCCTTCCGGGCGAAGTCGGCGTCGACATCTACAACATGATCAAGTACACCCGTTCCAACCAGAACACCAACATCAATCAGCGTCCGGTGGTGAAGGTGGGCGACCACATCGCCAAGGGCGACGTGGTGGCCGACGGCGCCTCGACCGACCTCGGCGAACTGGCGCTCGGCCAGAACATGCTGGTCGGCTTCATGCCTTGGAACGGCTATAACTTCGAAGACTCGATCCTGATCTCTGAGCGCGTGGTCGCCGACGATCGCTTCACCTCGATCCACGTCGAGGAACTCACTGTCGTCGCCCGCGACACCAAGCTCGGGCCCGAGGAAATCACCCGTGACATCGCGTCGCTGGGCGAGGCGCAACTGTCGCGCCTGGACGAGTCGGGCATCGTGTACATCGGCGCCGAAGTCGAGGCTGGCGACGTGCTGGTGGGCAAGGTCACGCCCAAGGGCGAGACCCAGCTCACTCCCGAAGAGAAGCTGCTGCGCGCGATCTTTGGCGAGAAGGCCTCCGACGTGAAGGACACCTCGCTGCGCGTGCCCTCGGGCATGGTCGGCACCGTCATCGACGTGCAGGTGTTCACCCGTGAAGGCATCGAGCGCGACAAGCGCGCGCAGTCGATCATCGACGACCAGCTGCGCAGCTTCAAGACCGATCTCGCGGACCAGATGCGCATCGTCGAGCGCGACGCGTTCGCGCGTATCCGGCGCATGATCGTAGGCCAGCTCGCCAACGGCGGCCCGAAGAAGCTCGCCAAGGGCACCGCGCTGACCGACGCTTACCTCGACGGTCTCGAGCTCTATCACTGGTTCGACATCCGCCTCGCCGACGAGACCCTCGCCGTCCAGCTCGAAGCGGTGCGCGAAGGCCTCGAGAACACCCGCAAGGACTTCGAGCAGGCCTTCGAGATCAAGAAGAAGAAGCTCACCCAGGGCGACGAGCTGCCGCCGGGCGTGCAGAAGATGGTCAAGGTTTACCTGGCGGTGAAGCGCCGTCTGCAGCCGGGCGACAAGATGGCTGGTCGTCACGGCAACAAGGGTGTGGTGTCGAAGATCGTCCCGGTCGAAGACATGCCCTACATGGAAGACGGCACCCCGCTCGACATCGTGCTCAACCCGCTCGGCGTGCCGTCGCGGATGAACATCGGTCAGATCCTCGAGACCCACCTCGGCTGGGCAGCGAAGGGCCTCGGCAAGAAGATCGACAAGATGCTGCAGGCGCATGCGTCGGCGCAGGAAGTCCGTGGCTTCCTCGAGCTGGTTTACAACAGCAACGGCCGCCATGAAGACGTCGCGTCGCTGAGCGACGGCGAGGTGCTGGATCTGGCTTCGAACCTGAAGAAGGGCGTGCCCTTCGCGACCCCGGTGTTCGACGGCGCCAAGGAAGAGGAGATCCAGGAGATGCTGGAGCTGGCCGGGCTGCCCATCGGTGGTCAGGTCACCCTTTACGACGGTCGCACCGGCGAGGCCTTCGAGCGCCAGGTCACCGTCGGCTACAAGCACGTGCTGAAGCTCCATCACCTGGTCGACGACAAGATGCACGCGCGTTCGACCGGTCCGTACTCGCTCGTCACCCAGCAGCCGCTGGGCGGCAAGGCGCAGTTCGGTGGCCAGCGTTTCGGCGAGATGGAAGTGTGGGCGCTGGAAGCGTACGGCGCGGCCTACACGCTGCAGGAGATGCTGACGGTCAAGTCCGACGACGTGACCGGCCGGACCAAGGTGTACGAAAACATCGTCAAGGGCGAACACAAGATCGATTCCGGCATGCCGGAGTCCTTCAACGTGCTGGTGAAGGAAATCCGCTCGCTCGCGATCGACATCGATCTCGACCGCGGATGAGCTGCTCGAAACCTTCCCTGTAAACCGCCTGCGATTGAATCCCGGGGCCGTCGCACACGATGCGGCGGCCCGGATGGAGTGATACATGAAAAGCCTGCTCGCTGACCTGTTCAAGCAAACCCTGCCGAACGAGGAAGAGTTCGACGCGATCACCATCGGCCTCGCTTCGCCCGACAAGATCCGCTCCTGGTCCTACGGTGAGGTCAAGAAGCCCGAGACCATCAACTACCGCACCTTCAAGCCCGAGCGCGACGGGCTGTTCTGCGCCAAGATCTTCGGTCCGGTGAAGGACTACGAGTGCCTGTGCGGCAAGTACAAGCGCCTCAAGCACCGTGGCGTGATCTGCGAGAAGTGCGGCGTCGAGGTGACGCTGTCGAAGGTGCGCCGCGAGCGCATGGGTCACATCGAGCTGGCCTCGCCGGTTGCCCACATCTGGTTCCTGAAGAGCCTGCCGAGCCGTCTCGGCATGGTGCTCGACATGACCCTGCGTGACATCGAGCGCGTGCTGTACTTCGAAGCCTTTGTGGTCGTCGAGCCGGGCATGACCCCGCTCAACCGCGGCCAGCTCCTCACCGAAGACGACTATCTGGCCAAGGTCGAGGAGTACGGCGACGAATTCGACGCGGTGATGGGTGCCGAAGGCATCGGCTCGCTGCTGCGTTCGCTGGACATCGACCTCGAGGCCGAGAAGCTGCGTGGCGACCTGGAGACCACCAACTCCGAAGCCAAGATCAAGAAGTTCTCCAAGCGCCTGAAGGTACTGGAGGCGTTTCAGCAGTCCGGCATCAAGCCCGAGTGGATGGTGCTCCAGGTGCTGCCGGTGCTGCCGCCCGACCTGCGTCCGCTGGTGCCGCTGGACGGTGGCCGCTTCGCCACCTCCGACCTGAACGACCTCTATCGTCGCGTCATCAACCGTAACAACCGCCTCAAGCGCCTGCTCGAGCTCAAGGCGCCCGACATCATCGTGCGCAATGAAAAGCGCATGCTGCAGGAAGCCGTCGACTCGCTGCTCGACAACGGCCGCCGCGGCAAGGCCATGACCGGCGCCAACAAGCGTCCGCTCAAGTCGCTGGCCGACATGATCAAGGGCAAGGGCGGCCGCTTCCGCCAGAACCTGCTCGGCAAGCGCGTCGACTACTCGGGCCGTTCGGTCATCGTCGTGGGCCCGACGCTCAAGCTGCATCAGTGCGGCCTGCCCAAGCTGATGGCGCTCGAGCTGTTCAAGCCCTTCATCTTCAACAAGCTCGAGCTGATGGGGCTGGCCACGACCATCAAGCAGGCCAAGAAGATGGTGGAGACGCAGGAGCCAGTGGTGTGGGACATCCTCGAAGAGGTGATCCGCGAGCACCCGGTCATGCTGAACCGCGCCCCGACGCTGCACCGTCTCGGCATCCAGGCTTTCGAGCCGGTGCTGATCGAAGGCAAGGCGATCCAGCTCCACCCGCTGGTGTGCGTGGCGTTCAACGCTGACTTCGACGGCGACCAGATGGCCGTCCACGTCCCGCTGTCGCTCGAGGCGCAGATGGAAGCCCGCACCCTGATGCTGGCCTCCAACAACGTGCTGTCGCCCGCCAACGGCGAGCCGATCATCGTGCCGTCGCAGGACATCGTGCTGGGCCTGTACTACGCCACCCGTGAAGGGGTAAACGTGGCGGGCGAGGGCATGATCTTTGCCGACGTGTCGGAAGTGAAGCGCGCTTATGAATCCGGCCAGATCGCGCTCCACGCGCGCGTCACGGTGCGCCTGAAGGAGGCCGATCTCGGCCCCAACGGCGAACGCATCGAGAAGATCGTGCGCCACAACACCACCGCCGGGCGCGCCATCCTGTCCGAGATCCTGCCTGCGGGGCTGCCCTTCAGCGTGATCGACAAGCCGCTGAAGAAGAAGGAAATCTCCAGGTTGATCAACGCCTCCTTCCGCCGCTGCGGGCTGCGTGCGACGGTGATCTTCGCCGACAAGCTGATGCAGTATGGCTATGGGCTGGCAACGCGTGCGGGTCTGTCGATCGCGGTCAAGGACATGCTGGTGCCCGCCGCCAAGCATGAGCTGATCCGTGCCGCCGAAAGCGAGGTCAAGGAGATCGCCCAGCAATACACCTCCGGCCTGGTGACCGATGGCGAGCGCTACAACAAGGTCGTGGACATCTGGGGCCGCTGCGGCGACCAGGTCGCCAAGGCGATGATGGAGCAACTGGGCAAGGAAAAGGCGAAGGACCGCTTCAAGGGCGTGGCCCGCGACGATTTCTGGAAGCAGGTCTATGCGCCGGCTCCGGGGAGTGCAGCGCCGGTCGCGCACGATGTCGAGCAGGAGTCCTTCAACGCGATCTACATGATGGCCGACTCCGGTGCGCGCGGTTCTGCCGCCCAGATCCGCCAGCTCGCCGGCATGCGCGGCCTGATGGCGAAGCCGGACGGCTCGATCATCGAGACGCCGATCACGACCAACTTCCGCGAAGGCCTCAACGTTCTGCAGTACTTCATCTCGACGCACGGCGCACGCAAGGGTCTGGCCGACACGGCGCTGAAGACCGCGAACTCCGGCTACCTGACCCGCCGTCTGGTCGACGTCACGCAGGACCTCGTCGTCATCGAGGACGACTGCGGTACGCGTGAAGGCTTCAACATGAAGGCCCTCATCGAGGGTGGCGAGGTGGTCGAGCCGTTGCGCGAGCGTATCCTGGGTCGTGTCTGCATCGAGGACGTGGTCAATCCGGACAGCCAGGAAACCGCGATCGAGGCCGGCAGTCTCCTTGACGAAGATGCGGTGGAGCTGATCGAGCTCCTCGGGGTCGACGAGGTCAAGGTGCGCACGCCGCTGACCTGCGAGACCCGCTACGGTCTGTGCGCCAAGTGCTACGGTCGCGACCTCGGCCGCGGCGCGCGGGTCAACGTCGGCGAGGCGGTCGGCGTGATCGCCGCGCAGTCGATCGGTGAGCCTGGCACCCAGCTCACCATGCGTACCTTCCACGTGGGTGGCGCGGCGTCGCGAGCGGCCGCTGCGAGCGGCGTCGAGGCCAAGTCGGCCGGGTCGATCCGCTTTGCCGGCAACATGCGCTATGTCGCCAACGTCAAGGGCGAGAAGATCGTCATTGCACGTTCTGCCGAGCTCGTGGTGGCCGATGACATGGGTCGCGAGCGCGAACGCCACAAGCTGCCGTACGGCGCGACCCTGCTGGTCGATGACGGTGCTGCGGTGAAGGCCGGCACCCAGTTGGCAACGTGGGATCCGCACACCCGGCCGATCGTGACCGAATACGCCGGCTCGGTGAAGTTCGAGAACGTCGAGGAAGGCGTGACGGTGGCCAAGCAGATTGACGAGGTCACCGGCCTGTCGACCCTGGTGGTCATCGACGCCAAGCGCCGTTCCACCGGCGGCAGCACGAAGGGCGTGCGCCCGCAGGTGAAGCTGTTCGACGAGAGCGGTGGCGAAGTGAAGATCGCCGGAACCGAACACGCGGTGGCGATCACCTTCCAGGTCGGCTCGCTGATCACCGTGAAGGACGGCCAGCAGATCAATGTCGGCGACATCCTCGCGCGCATCCCGCAGGAGTCTGCGAAGACGCGCGACATCACCGGCGGTCTGCCGCGCGTGGCCGAGCTCTTCGAAGCCCGTGCGCCCAAGGATGCCGGCATGCTTGCCGAGTACACCGGCACGGTGTCGTTCGGCAAGGAAACCAAGGGCAAGCAGCGCCTGGTGATCACGGAGCCGGACGGCACCTCGCACGAGTTCCTGATCCCGAAGGACAAGCACCTGATGGTGCACGACGGCCAGGTGGTGAACAAGGGCGA
>JBEOKH010000542.1:0-18973 GCA_040275625.1 Thauera sp.
TGTCGAAGACGTCGATGTTGGCGAACTTCTTGAACAGGCAGCCCTTGCCTTCCATCACCGGCTTGGAGGCCAGCGGGCCGATGTTGCCCAGGCCGAGCACCGCGGTGCCGTTGGTGACCACAGCCACCAGATTGCCGCGGCTGGTGAGCTCGAAGGCCTCGGCGGGGTCGGCAACGATCGCGTCGCAGGCCGCGGCCACGCCGGGCGAATAGGCGAGCGCGAGGTCACGCTGGTTGGTGAGGCCCTTGGTGGGCACCACCGAGATCTTGCCGCGGGTGGGCGAGCGGTGATAGTCGAGCGCCGCGGTGATGAAATCCTGATCCATGTTCTCCCCTCTCGAGATTTTGAGATATTCAATTTGCGTTCTTGCACGCTTGCTTCGAGACCGTCGCATGCCGCCACACCTCCCATCGAGAGAGAGGGGTACGTGCATACCCCCGGGAGTTCACCCCGGAAACGATTCGAAGATCTGCTTTGTTGTTGGCGCCATCCAGCTCGGGCACAACGTCGATCGGCGCCCGCCGAGTTTACTCCAGCGCCCCCCGCTTGGACACGCTCGCTCGTGATGCGGGGTATCAGGAGCGGCGCGGCAATCGCGGCCACGCCGGCGCCGCCGGTTTTTGGCAGAATGCAGGTCCGGCCGGCGGGCGTATACGCAAAGACAACAGGGGAGAGGGCAATGCGACGGGTGGTGTTCAATCAGAAGGGCGGCGTGGGCAAGTCGACGATCACCTGCAACCTGGCGGCGATCAGCGCCCAGCAGGGCAGGCGCACCCTCGTGGTCGACCTCGATCCGCAGGGCAACTCCACCCAGTATCTGCTCGGCGCCGACGTGGACGCGCTCGAAACCACCCTCGCCGACTTCTTCGATCAGACCCTCAACTTCAAGCTCAACCCGCGCGACACCGGCGAATTCATCATCGCCACACCCTTCGAGGGCCTGCATGTGATGCCCTCGCACCCGCAACTCGAGGAGCTGCAATCCAAGCTCGAGTCGCGCTACAAGATCTACAAGCTGCGCGACGCACTGGAGGAGCTGGCCGAGGACTTCGACTGTGTGTACATCGACACCCCACCCGCGCTCAACTTCTTCACCCGCTCTGCGCTGATCGCCGCCGACACCTGCCTGATCCCTTTCGACTGCGACGAGTTCTCGCGCAAGGCGCTGTATTCGCTGCTCGAGAACGTTGCGGAGATCAAGTCCGACCACAACCGCAAGCTCGAGGTCGAAGGCATCGTGGTCAACCAGTTCCAGCCACGCGCCACCCTGCCGCAAAAAGTGGTCCAGGAGTTGATCGACGAGGGCCTGCCGGTGCTGCAGCCCTACCTGTCGGCCTCAGTGAAGATCAAGGAATCGCACGAGCAGGCCAAGCCGATGATCCACCTCGACCCCAGGCACAAGCTGTCGCAGGAGTTCGTTGCGCTGCACGACACGCTGGTGCGCAAATACGGCACCTGAGCTGCGGGCTCCCCGCAGGAGCGCCGGAAGGCGTGAAGCCGGCGGTGAAATCCCGCACACGCCTCGATTACCGGAACGCCGTATTCGCGGCTGCCTCCGCTCCTGCAGGGCGCCCGGCAGCGCGGCGATCGCGTAGGAGCGCCGGAAGGCGCGAACCTTCAGCTCAGGATCGCCCACCGTCCCCCGTCCCTTCCTCCCCCGCACGCGCACCGATCGCGGCAAGGCGGCCGAGCTCCGATTCCTCGAGCCACTCGCGCCACACCGCCATCAGCACCGCCAGCACCACCGGGCCGAGGAAGAGCCCGACCAGCCCGAACGCCGCCAGCCCGCCGAGCACGCCGAACATCACCAGCAGGAAGGGGATGCGCGTGGCGTTGCTGATCACCAGCGGGCGCACCAGGTTGTCCACCCAGCTCACCACCAGCGCGCCCCACAGCAGCAGGCCGATGCCCTCGACGGTGTTGCCGGTCACCAGCAGCCACACCCCGATCGACCCCCACGCGAAGGGCGTGCCGAAGGGGATCATCGCGATCACCGCGGTGATCGCCCCCATCAGTACCGGCGCCGGCACGCCGGCCCACCAGTAGCCCAGTCCGGCGACGACGCCCTGGCCGATCGCGGTGGCGATCAGCCCCCACACCACCGCCTTGGTCATCCCGCCCACCGCGGCGAGGTATGAGTCGAGCCGCTCGCCGAGGAAGCGGCGCAGCACAGCCACCACCTGGGCGAGCACGTGCTCGCCGTCGCGGTACAGGAAGAACACCGTGATCAGGGCAAAGCCGAGCTTGGCGCCGTTGCGCCCGAGGTCGCCGATCAACGCCACCACGAAGTTGCTGCCCTGGCCCACCCATTCGGTGAGCTGCGCGCGCAGCGCCTCCGGATCGCGGGTCAGCGCATCGACCATAGCCTGCAGATCGTCACCGATCCACGGCAGCGCGCGGATGAACTCGGGCAACGCGAAGGAGCCTTCGCGAATCTGCGCGATCACCGCGGCGATCGCCACCCCGACCTCGGTGCGCAGCAGCATGCCGATCCACAGCGCGGGCAGCACGAAGGCTGCGCTCAGCAGCAGCGTCATCAGCAGCGCGGTGATCGTAGGGTAGCGCACGAGCCTCATGCGCAACTGGCGATAGGCTGGCCAGGTCGCATAGGCGATGATCACCGCCCACGCCACCGGCACGATGAAGAGGTGCAGCACCGCGTAGCTCAGCAGCAACAGGCCGCCGAGCAGAAAACCGAGGATGACGCGGCGGACGACCTTTCCCGCGACCTGATCGATCATGCGCCGTCGGTCCGTTCGACCGCCGCAGCGGCTTCCTGCTCGGCGCCGAGCGCGTCAGCAGTCGCGGGCTCGGGCAGCTGGCTCGCCAGCACCTTGTCGATGCGCTTGCCGTCCAGGTCGATCACCTCCAGCCGCCAGCGCTCCCAGGTGGCGATGTCGCCGGTGTTCGGCAGGCGGCCAAGCAGCCACATCACCATGCCCGACAGGGTGTGATAGCGGCCCTTGTCCTCTTCCGGCACCGTCTTGATGCCGAGGCGATCCTTGAGCTCGACGATCGGGATCAGGCCGTCGAGCAGCCACGAGCCGTCCTCGCGCTGCACCGCCCAGGCCTCCTCGGTGTCGTGCGGCAGGAATTCGCCGGTCACCGATTCGATCACGTCATGCAGCGTGACCATGCCCTGGACCTCGCCGTACTCGTCGATCACGAACACGGTGTAGGTACCCGAGGCGCGGAACTGGTCGAGGAGCTCCATGCCGGTGAGCGATTCAGGCACGTAAACCGGCGCCTGCAGCTCCTTGGTAAGCTCGATTGCCTCGCCGCGCAGCGACTGGTTGAAGAGCTTCTTGGCGCTGGCGATACCGAGGATGTCGTCGAGCCCGCCGCGGCACACCGGAAAGCTGGAATACGAGGAGGACGCCACCAGCTCGAGGTTCTCTTCCAGCGGGCGCGCCAGGTCGAGCGACACGATGTCCGAGCGCGGCACCATCAGCGAGGCGATCTGGCGGTCGTCGAGGCGAAAAACGTTGCGCACCATCTCGTGCTCGCTCTTCTCGATCACGCCCGCCTCCGAGCCTTCGACGAGCATGGCGTGGATCTCTTCCTCGGTCACGCTCGGCCCGGTGGTCTCGCGCTGGCCCATCAGGCGCAGCAGCAGCGCGGTGGAGCCGGCGAGCAGATACACGAAGGGGCGCGAGGCCACCGACAGCACGTTCATCGGCCGCGCCACCAGGCGGGCGATGCCTTCCGGGTCGATCTGGCCGATGCGCTTGGGCACCAGCTCGCCGACCACGATCGACACGTAGGTGATCACCACCACGACCAGCACGGTCGAGCCGATCTCGCTCACCTGCTGCTCCATGCCCAGGCCCTGCAGCCATTCGGCCAGCGGCCCGGCGAGCGCGGCCTCCCCGACGATGCCGTTGAGGATGCCGATCGAGGTGATGCCGATCTGGATCGTGGACAGGAAGCGGGTCGGGTCCTCGCCGAGCTTGATCGCCACCTCGGCCGCGCCGTCGCCGTCCTCCGCAAGCCGTGCGAGCCTTGCCCTGCGCGCGGTGACGAGCGCGATCTCGGACATGGCGAAGAGACCGTTGAGCACGATGAGGGCAATGAGAAAGACGATTTCCATGGGATCCGGACAAAAGAAAGAAATGCGCCGGTGGCCCGCAATGCATGACAGGCGAACCGGACGCCGCCGATCATGCCCGAGCCGGCGCGGGGTGTCGACCGCACGACGCCGGCCGCGCTTGCACGCGCAGCTTGACACTACCGCAGTGCACCAGACACACTCCCGCCATCAAGGGGAGTAGCTTTTTCGCCCCGGCATCGTCAATACGGCAGATCGGTCGCCAGACCTTCTCCCGGTGCCGGGGGCAACGATCGAATCCGTTCATTCGTTGCAAGCGAGACCTTGCCCAAGGGCAAGGTCCGTGCGCGCAAGCATGCGCAAAGGGTCTGTGTCCTTCGGGAACAGGCCCTTTTTTGTTTTTGTGCGGAGCGCGCGATGGAATCGATCGGAACGTGGTGGATGTGGGCGGCCTTTGCCTCCATCGTGGGGACGATGCTGCTGGTGGACCTGTTCGCCTTCGGCGGCGGCAAGCAGCATCGGGTGTCCTTGAAGGAAGCGGCGGGCTGGTCGCTCGCCTGGGTCACCGTGGCAATGCTGTTCGCGGCGGGGCTGTGGTGGTACCTCGACGGCACGCTCGGGCGTGCGCTGGCCAACGAGCAGGCGACTGCCTTCGTCACCGGCTACCTGGTCGAGAAGTCGCTGGCGGTCGACAACGTCTTCGTGTGGATGATGATCTTCAGCTTCTTCGCGGTGCCGCTCGAACTGCAGCGCCGCGTGCTGCTGTACGGCATCGTCGGCGCGATCGTGCTGCGCACCATCATGATCTTTGCCGGCAGCTGGCTGATCGCCGAGTTCCACTGGCTGCTCTACGTCTTCGGCGCCTTCCTGATCGTCACCGGCATCAAGATGGCGTGGTTCTCCGAGCACGACCCCGACCTCGAGAAGAATCCGCTCATCCGCTGGATCCGCAAGCACTACCCGGTCACCGAGAAGCTCGAGGGCGAGCGCTTCTTCGTGATGCGCGACGGCGTGCGCATGATGACGCCGCTCTTCCTCGCGCTCGTGCTGGTCGAGATCTCGGATGTGATCTTCGCGGTCGACAGCATCCCGGCCATCTTCGCGATCACCACCGACCCCTTCATCGTGCTCACCTCCAACCTTTTCGCTATCCTCGGCCTGCGCGCGATGTACTTCCTGCTCGCCGACCTCGGCGACCGCTTCGAGCTGCTCAAGTACGGCCTGGCGGCGATCCTCGTGTTCATCGGCACCAAGATGCTGATCGTCGAATGGGTGAAGATCCCGGTGCTGGTGTCGCTGTCGGTGGTCGCCACCATCCTGGCGTGCTCGGTGTTCGCGAGCCTGTGGTACACGGCGCGCAAGGAAGCGTCGGCGGCGGGGCGTCCGAGCTGATCGGCGATCGCCAGCCGCACGGATGGCGGCAAGCGTGGCGCCAGCCGGCAGCAACGGTTCGCGGCTTCCGCCGCTCCTACACGCCTCCAGGCCACGGCGGTTTCCGGACACACGCTCGGGGCCGCGGCGGTCTTCTGCTACACGCCCCGTGCCGCGGCGGTTTCCTGGTACGCGCCCCAGGCCGCGACGGGTTCATGTATGAGCGGCGGAAGCCGCGAGCCTTTCACGGCCGCCCGCCCCCATCAAGGCCCCCGAATCCCCCTCCCCCACCTCATCGACGCCATGACCCAAACCCTTCAACGCCTCGTCGAATCCGCCGCCTTCCAGCGCTTCGTGATCATCGTGATCATCATCAACGCGATCACGCTCGGCCTCGAAACCTCGCCCACCGCCATGGCACAGGCCGGCGGCCTGCTGCTCGCGCTCGATCGCAGCGCACTCGCGATCTTCGTCGTGGAGCTCGCGCTCAAGCTCTTCGTCTACCGCCTGCGCTTCTTCCGCAGCGGCTGGAACGTGTTCGACTTCACCATCGTCGCGATCACCCTCGCCCCCACCGGCGAAGGCCTGCAGGTGCTGCGCTCGCTACGCATCCTGCGCGCGCTGCGCCTGGTGTCGGTGGTGCCCTCGATGCGCAAGGTGGTCAATGCGCTGCTGCGCGCCATCCCCGGCATGAGCTCGGTGCTCACCCTGCTGCTGCTGGTGTTCTACGTCGCCGCGGTGATGACGACGAAGCTCTTCGGCGCCAGCTTCCCCGACTGGTTCGGCACCATCGGCGAATCCTTCTACACCTTGTTCCAGGTCATGACCCTCGAGTCGTGGTCGATGGGCATCGCCCGCCCGGTCATGGAGGCCTACCCCTACGCGTGGATCTTCTTCGTGCTGTTCATCCTGCTCACCACCTTCGCGGTGCTCAACCTCTTCATCGCCATCGTGGTGGATTCGATGAGCGCGGTGGAGCACGAGGAGCAGGAGCAGACGCGCGAGCTGGTCAGCGTGGACCACGACGCAGTGCTCACCGAGTTGCGCGCGATCCGCGCCGAGCTGGCGGAGCTGCGGAGCGCCAGGGTGCATCCGACGCCCCGGCCCTGAACCCGGTCAGCCCCTCATCAGCGCAAGCCGCCTTGCTGGCCAGGTCGAATCAACACTCGCGGCACGCACCCGAACGCCCCATCCTTGATTCCGTCGTGCATGAAGCTAAGCTGAACACATAACATCTCATCATGCACCTCCTGCCAGGCACTGCTCAGGAGGTGCCATCCATCCGGTTGACGGCCAAGGCCTGTTCCTCTCAAGCCACCCGGAAGCGCATATCTCGCCTTGGGGAGGACGCTCACAACATGATCGTGCGATCCGCAATTGAAGGCGCGGCAATTTCCTGTGTGGCCATCATTTTTTCTGCGCTCCTTCTGTCAGGCTGCGCGTCGTTCTCCGCCCGGGACCCATGCGGCGACGAGTGCGGCAGCAAGGCGGAGTGTCTCGGACAATGCAGGGACTCGGTCGAATGCAGATCCGATTGCCCCGCAGACGACAAAGACTGCGTCGCGAAGTGCCAGGATCGCCTCTCGTGCATTGCCGGGTTCTACCTGCCCTATGCGATTCTCGCCGCAGATGTCTACAGCACGCGAGGCAGCGCGATCGAGCGTTTCCAGCTCATTGCCGACGAGCAAACCCTGAGGAACATCGCAGGTGGTGCCAATTTCACGATCGACACTGTTCATAAGCTGTACAAGAACGCACGGTCCGCATACCGGAGCGGGTCGTGCCTCTCACCAGAAAACCTTCGAGACATCTTCAATTCGGGTGACGAGCAGCTTCAGGACGCAATCCCGTCCAAGCCGGAAGACTGCATGGAAAGCCGAAAGAACGGTGGCACGCCCAAACGGGTACGCGTCCCCGTTTCCGCAGGAACGGCGCATTTCGGCTGGGAGCGCGTCAAGGAAATGGAAAAGTACTCGACCACCCGGTCATGGTTCATTTTTGTCCCTGAACTCGCAATCGAGGTGTGGCGGCGCTACCCTGAGGACAAGCATCCGGATGACAAAACGATCTCACCCTACGAGTACGCGATCGTTTTCCGCGGAACAACCGGCCTGGGTGGCTGGCTCTCGAACTTCCGGGCGATTACGGCACTGCTTCCAATCTTCTGGGATCAGTACCAACAGGCAGAAACAAGCGCGCGACGTATCGTTGAACAGATCTTCATGGTCGAGTTCCTCCGCGCTTATCGGAAGAACACCGACGACCCGCTGAAAGAACTCAGACTGCCCCTGATCACCCTCGTCGGGCACTCATTGGGAGGCGGACTTGCCAAATACGTCTACTTCAAGCTGCCGGAAACCTCCCGGGTGATTGCCTTCAACCCATCGCCGATCGACGGTTCGCGCACCCTGGTTTCTCTTGATGAGCGCGGCCGCATGATGATTGAAAAAACTGAAGTCAACTCGCGGAGCCAGAAGGCCACCGGAAGCCCCCGGGCGTATGGTGATCCACCGGACTGCGTGGCAAATCCGCGACGCTTTGCCGGTGGCGAACCCCCCACCATGTTCATGCTTTACGAACGAGGAGAAATCCTGAGCAGCATCTCGCACTGCGTGTCCGGGAAGGAATGGGGAGACGATGGCGGTCCCGTCAGCGAGTGCCACGATGTCGACCTGAACCGGGGCGATCCCGTTTATCAACACAAGATGAACATTCTGGCCTGCAAGATGGCGTTGAAGTATCTGCAGAAACAAATGGTTTTCCCGGAACCTGCCGAGCCCGAGTCAAATGACACCGAGACAGAAAATGACGCGACTCTTTGCCCTCCTGCTCCCAGTCATACTGATTATCCAGTCGACCAACTCGATCGCGACCGGAGCCACACCACTGACAGTCTCACTGGCGGATGAATTGGTGCTGTACGCCATGATGTCGTCGAACACCTACGTCGATGAAAAGGAGAGACAGTTTTTTCCGATCGAAAAGCTCGGCTGGAGAAAAGTCGACCTCGAGGGGAAGATCGTGCAGCCGGGCGCAAACTCCTACGAACCGAAAAGCATCGTTGGACATGCTCTTTCCAGCCTCCAGTTCGACATCTGGGAGGAGGAGAGCTCAAACAGAACCGTCTTCGCGTTCAAGGGAACGGACGAATTGTCCGACTGGCTGATGGGAAACATGATTATCGGTATATCCATTGCCTACAAGAGCGCAAAGAAACATGTTCGTGAATACAAGACGATGCATCCCGGTCGAAGTGTCACTGTCACGGGTCACTCGCTCGGCGGCGGACTTGCTTTATCGGTTTCGGCCTGGGAGGGGGACGACGCATTCGTTTTCAACACATCCCCGAGGATTTTCGATGGCATGCGGGAAATTAAAAAAAGAGCGAGGCGAATTGCGCTTTTCCAGAAAGACGAGGTCCTTCAGGACTTAAGGAAAGTTTACCCCAAGTTCCTTTCCATGTTCGGAGCATCAGAGATCGTTGAATCGCAATTCGATTACGGCGGAAGGGAGCTGCATCGGATTGATCTGCTTGCGGAGGGTCTCATCGCCTGCAGTTCGGCCCCGAACATGCGGAATTTCCGAGCCGGGCGGAATCTCTCCGTTCGCTGCTACCTCCAGCCCGTCGGCGGGCTGACGAATCAGCACCTCGCGCCACTCGCCGCCCCAGCGCGCACGCCCGAGGCCGCAGGCAACGCGCGCCGCCCGTCTCATGCCGTGCGCAAGACAGCGCCGATTCAGCGCTTCACCTCGAGCAGCTCGATCACGAAGTTCAATGTGCTGTCGGGCGGGATTCGGCCCGGCACGCCGCGGCTGCCGTAGGCAGTCTCGGGCGGGCACACGATGCGCACCGCGCCGCCCGGCTTCATTTGCTGCAACACCTCCTGCCAGCACGGCACCAGCGCCTCGAGCGGCAGCTCGGTCGGGCGGCCGCGGCTGTAGGAGCTGTCGAACTCCTTGCCGTCGGCGAGCGTGCCCTGGTAGTGGACGCGCACCACGTCGGCGAGCGTCGGCGATGCGCCGACCTCCCCCACGCGGTAGGTCTCTACGGTGACGCCCGAGGGCAGGGTCGTGGTCTGTGGGCCGGCGGCGATCGCGCCGGTGAGGGGAAGCACGGCGAGGGCAGAGAGCAGTCGGCGCATGTCGAGAACTCCGGGAATTCAGATCTTTATGATCGTATCGCTGTAGAGCGCCACGAAACGATCGTGCGTAACCAGGCGCATCGGCTCGACCAGCGCCTGCGCCACCAGAAGACGGTCGAAAGGGTCCTGATGATGCGCCGGCAAGGACTCGACCGCCACGACGTGCTCGGGCTCGATCGCCAGCAGGCGATACCCCGAGGCGTTGAAATAGCGCACGGCATCCTGGCTGGAGACCGGCATGTCGCCACGCGCGAGAGAATGCTTGAAGGCGATCTCCCAGACGCTGGCGACGCTGACCCATACGGTCGATTTCGGCGACAGGATCAGGTCACGCGCGCTCTGCGACAGCTTGGGGTGGTCGGTGATGGCCCACAGCGCGACATGCGTATCCAGAAGCAGTTCACGATCAGCCTCCCGCCAGGAACAGCCTGGCGACGTCCTCGTTGCTGGCGTCGATGTCGTCCGGCACCTCGAACCTGCCCTTGGCCACCCCGATGCGAGGCCCCGCGAACGCGTCCTCCACCGGCACGAGCCGGGCGGCAGGGCGACCGTTGCGGGCGATGACGATCTCGCGCTCGCGGCCGGACTCGATCGCTTCCACCAGGCGGGACAGGGACGACTTTGCCTGCAGCATGTTGACGGATTGCATGGGAACCTCCAATGCGACACGATCAGCCTAGTCTGGCAAATTTCTTCCTGCAAGAAATGCAGCGCAATCGCATCGGGTGTGCTTCGACAAAAGCTCGCGGCTTCCGCCGCTCCTACCAGGCACCACCACGGTCAAGCTCCATGTAGAGCGCCGGAAAAGCCCTGTAGGAGCGGCGGAAGCCGCGAACCGGGCGACCCGAAAATGGAGGTGTGCGAGGCCCCTACTGCCGCGTTCGCGCCTTCCGGCGCTCCTACGGCGGGTCGCCGCGTTTCGGCGCGGCTGCAGGCGCGGCGGAAGCCGCGAACTTTGAAGCCAGTCCGCCAGGAGGACCCCAGCACGGGCGCTCATGCGACTGCTCGGGCAAACCACCACGGCCTTCATCTTGCGGCACACCGACTGAATCGCCTGCACCAGCGGCCAGTTCCAGAAACGACGCCCGGCACTCGCCGGGCGTCGTCCTCTCAAGAAAACGTTCTGCAAGCGCTTGTTTTCTTTGCGAACGCCTTTCACCGCTTGCGGGGGATGCGATGCTCGGAGCAAGACGAGATCACAACCGAACAGCCCTCGCGCCACCCGCGCAGACTGCCAACGCTTACAGCTTGCCGGCCACCCAGTCCTTCACCCCCGCCAGCGCCGCCGGCAGGTTCTCCGGCTGGGTGCCGCCGGCCTGGGCCATATCGGGGCGCCCGCCGCCCTTGCCGCCGACCTGCTGGGCGACGAAGTTGACCAGCTCGCCGGCCTTGACCTTGGCGGTGTGGTCGGCGGTGACGCCGGCGATCAGGCTGACCTTGCCCTCGCCCACGCTCGCCAGCACGATCGCGGCGGACTTGAGCTTGTCCTTGAGCTTGTCCATGGTGTCGCGCAGGGTCGGCACGTCGGCGCCTTCGAGGAGCGCCGCGAGCACCTTGATGCCGCCCACCTCCACCGCCTGATTCACCAGCTCGTCGCCCTGGCTGGCGGCGAGCTTGCCCTTCAGGCGGGCGAGCTCCTTCTCGAGCGCACGAACGTTTTCGAGGATGCCGGCGACGCGCTCGGCGACCTCGTCGGGCTGGACCTTGAGCAACGCGGACATGCCCTGCACGCGGCGCTCCTGCTCCTGCGCGTAGCGCAGCGCGTTCTCGCCGGTGATGGCCTCCACTCGACGGATGCCGGCGGCCACGCCGCCTTCGCCGACGATCTTGAACAGGCCGATGTCGCCGGTCCGCGCGACGTGGGTGCCGCCGCACAGCTCCTTGGACGTACCGATCGACAGCACGCGCACCTCGTCGGCGTACTTCTCGCCGAACAGCATCATCGCGCCCGACTTCTGCGCGGCCTCCAGCGCCATGACCTCGGCCTGGGTCGCAGCGTTGGCGAGGATCTCGCGGTTGACGATCTCCTCGACCTCGCGAATTTCCTCGGCGCTCATCGGCGCGGTGTGGGCGAAGTCGAAGCGGGTCTTGTCGGGATCGACCAGCGAGCCCTTCTGCTGCACATGCGCCCCGAGCACCTCGCGCAAGGCCTTGTGCATCAGGTGCGTGACCGAGTGGTTGCGCGCGGTGGCGGCGCGCGCGGCGACGTCCACCCGGGCGGCGACGCCCTGCCCCACCGCGAGCTTGCCGGTGCGCACCACGCCGTGGTGGCCGAACACCGCGGCCTGGATCTTCTGCGTGTCTTCCACGCCGAAGATGCCGGCGCCGCCGCGCAGCTCGCCGCGGTCGCCGACCTGGCCGCCGGACTCGGCGTAGAACGGGGTGTGATCGAGCACGACCACGCCCAGCTCGCCCTCGAGCAGCTCATTGACCAGGGCGCCGTCCTTGTACAGCGCGAGGATGTTGCCCTTCTCCTCCAGCAGCGTGTAGCCGTGGAAGGTGGTCTCGGGGCCGTCGTAGTCCAGGTTGGCCGCCATCTTGAACTTGCCGGCGGCGCGCGCCTGCTCCTTCTGGCGTGCCATCGCAGCGTCGAAGGCGAGCGCATCCACGGTGACCTCGCGCTCGCGGCAGATGTCCGCGGTGAGGTCGAGCGGGAAGCCGAAGGTGTCGTGCAGCTTGAAGGCGGTGCCGCCGTCGAAGACCTTGTTGCCGGCCTTCTCCATCGCGGCGAGTTCCGCCTCGACGATCGCCATGCCATTCTCGATGGTGGCGAAGAAGCGCTCTTCTTCCTGGCGCAGCACATCCATGATGCGGCGCTCGCCGTCCTTCAGCTCGGGATAGGCGCTGCCCATCTCGCCGACCAGGTCCGGCACCATCTTGTGGAAGAAGGCGGCGCGCGCGCCGAGCTTGTAGCCGTGGCGGATGGCACGGCGGATGATGCGGCGCAGCACGTAGCCGCGGCCCTCGTTGCCCGGGATCACGCCGTCGGCGATCAGGAAGGAACAGGCGCGGATGTGGTCGGCCAGCACCTTCAGCGAGGGCGAGTCCATGTCGGCGGCGGAGGTCTCGCGCGCCGCGGCCTTGATCAGTGCCTGGAAGAGGTCGATCTCGTAGTTGGCGTGCACGTGCTGCAGCACCGCCGAAATGCGCTCCAGGCCCATGCCGGTGTCGACCGAGGGCTTGGGCAGCGGATGCATCACCCCCTGCTCGTCACGGTTGAACTGCATGAACACGTTGTTCCAGATCTCGATGTAGCGGTCGCCGTCTTCCTCGGGCGATCCCGGGGGGCCGCCCCAGATGTGCTCGCCGTGGTCGTAGAAGATCTCGGTGCAGGGGCCGCAAGGCCCGGTGTCGCCCATCATCCAGAAGTTGTCCGACGCATAGCGCGCGCCCTTGTTGTCGCCGATGCGGATCACGCGATCAGAAGGCACGCCGACTTCCTTCGTCCAGATGTCGTAGGCCTCGTCGTCCTCCGCATAGACGGTGACCCAGAGCTTGTCCTTGGGCAGCTTGAAGACCTCGGTGAGCAGCTCCCAGGCGTAAGAAATCGCATCGCGCTTGAAATAGTCGCCGAAGCTGAAGTTGCCCAGCATTTCGAAGAAGGTGTGGTGGCGCGCGGTGTAGCCGACGTTCTCGAGGTCGTTGTGCTTGCCGCCGGCGCGCACGCATTTCTGCGAGGTGGTGGCGCGGCTGTAGGCGCGCTTGTCGAAGCCCAGGAACACGTCCTTGAACTGGTTCATGCCGGCGTTGGTGAACAGCAGCGTGGGGTCCTCGTGCGGCACGAGCGAGCTGGAGGCCACGATCTGGTGGCCCTTGGATTCGAAGAACTTGAGGAAGGCGTCGCGGATTTCGGCGGATTTCATGGAAGATCCAGATGAGAGAAGAGTTCGAGTCGTGTTCTTGGGTTGCGCACGCTGGGGCGCAGATCAGTGCGTATTGTCGCGCAGCGGATTGGCAAGCCAGGCGCCGTCCGGCAGGCGGTAGATGTCGAAGTCGCTGTCGATCGACAACACCTCGCGACAGCCGGTCTGCACGGCCAGTTGCACCACCGAGGCATCGGCGAGGTCCATCGGACGGTCGCGATACTTGTCGATCAGGCCGGCGACGGCGCCGATGCAGCCCTGCTCCAGCTCGGCGATCGCCAACCCGCCGCGATCGATCCAGCTCAGCAGGCGCAACTGCGCATCCACGCTGTAGCGCAGCAGGTGCATGACCTCGGTCAGCACCGGCCAGGTCGTCACCAGCGCGACCTCGTTGCCGCGCAGGAACGCCACGCAAGCCTGATGGTGTCGGTCGGCCGGGTTGAACAGCGCCAGCAGGGGCCCGGCGTCAACGATCATGCTTCGCACGCAGCGACTCCGTCAGGTAGTCCTTGCGGCGCTCGGCGAGGTCCGTGGGGCCAGCGTCGGCGCCGCCGAACAGGTCCTTGCCGAGTTCGTAAGGGGTCTTGCGCGGTGCGACGCGGGCGAGATATTCGCGCAAGCTGGCCTTGACCAGCTCGCTCTTGCTGCGGCCGGTCTGCGCAGCGGCGCGCGCGAGCTCGGACTCGAGCTCGGGGTCGAGCCGGATCGACAGGGTCATGGCGAAGGCTTCCTGTAATACAAAACGTATCGCATCGTATGCCGCACTCGAATCGAAGTCAATTTCGGCGGCGACGCCTATAATTGACGCTCACGTCAACCAACGAACGGGACACGAGCACACCATGGGTAACCGCCTCTCCAAGATCTACACCCGCACCGGCGACGCCGGCACCACCGGCCTGGGCGACGGCAAGCGCGTCTCCAAGAACAGCCTGCGCATCCACGCGCTGGGCGAGGTCGATGAGACCAACGCCATCATCGGCCTGCTGCTGTGCGAAGAGCTGCCCGAGGACGTGCGCGTGCTGCTGACCAACGTGCAGCACGACCTGTTCGACCTCGGCGGCGAGGTGTGCATCCCCGGCATGAGCATGATCACCGGCAAACAGGTCACGCATCTGGAAGAAGAGCTCGACCGCTTCAACGAGCCGCTCGAGCCGCTCAAGGACTTCATCCTGCCCGGCGGCACGCGCGCCGCGGCCTACGCACACCACGCCCGCACCGTCTGCCGCCGCGCCGAGCGCGCGCTGGTGGCGCTGGCGCTGGAAGAGTCGGTGAACGACGCACCGCGCCAGTACCTCAACCGCCTGTCCGATCTGCTGTTCGTGCTCGGCCGCGTGCTCAACCGTGCCGGCGGACGCGGTGACGTGCTGTGGCAGAAGAGCAAGAACGCCTGATCGCACCCGCCGCTCGGTCCTGCAAGCAGCGGGGCCGGCGGCATCAAGCCTGATCTGTGCCGCGGGCGTGGGTCCCGTCCGATGGACCCTGCTCTGGGCAATCGTCCGCTGGGTTCGGTAACTCGCCGCCCGCCCGCTCGCCGGCGGTTTTCTCCGCCCGGCCGCTCTCCTCCCCGCTCACCGCCTGCGCCGCGAGCAGTTCGCGGAACAGGGCGGATGTCTGCGCCAGTTCCCAGGCGCGCCCGACCGCCTCGATGCGCCCGGCGCGCATCAGGATGACCTCGTCGAAACGGTCGAGCAGGTGCAGCCGGTGCACCGAGGACACCAGCGCTGCATCGGCAAAATGCGCGAACAGGCGCTGATAGACCCGCGCCTCGGTCTCGGGGTCGAGGCTGCTGGTCGGCTCGTCGAGCAGCAGCAGGCTCGCGCCCTCCGCGGCCAGCACGCCGCGCGCGAGTGCCAGACGCTGGCGCTGGCCGCCGGACCAGTTGGCGCCGCCTTCCACCACCCGCGTCTGCAACCGATCGGGCAGACCTTCGACCACGATGTCGGCGCAAGCCGCGCGCACCGCGGCGTCGATGCGCTCGGAAGGCGCTGTCTCGCCGAGCAGCAGGTTCTCGGCCAGCGTGCCGTCGAACATCTCGGCCTGCTGCGGGATGAGGGTCGCCAGCGTGCGCAGTCGGGCCGGCATGTCGGTGTCGACATGAGCATCGAGCAGCAGACGTCCGGCCGTGGGCGCGTCCAGCCCGGCGAGCAGACGCAGCAAGGTGGTCTTGCCGCCGCCGCTCGGGCCGACCAGCGCATAGCGCCGCCCGCGCACGAGTTCCAGACGATCGAGTTCCAGCGCCGCCGCGCGTGCATCGCCATGCGCGAAGCGCACGCCCTCGAGCGCCAGGGTCTGCCAGCGTGGGGCGGCGGATGCCTCACCCGACGCCGCGGCGGACGGTGACGGCGCCGCGCCCGTCTGCGCAGCCGCAAACAGCGGCTCGGCCGCGGCGTAGTTGGCGCGCTGACGCGCGAGCGACTGGAAGTGCGCCGCAATCGCGGTGATCACCCCGCCCGCCTGCTGCGAGTACTCGTACACCATGAACACCTTGCCGAGCGCGATCGTGCCCGCCGCAGCCGCCACGCCGCCCGCCGCCGCACCGCCTGCGGTTGTCCCACCAAGGCCGAACACCCCCGCGGCTTCCGCCGCATACACCCCGACCAGCACGCACCACAGCGCGCTGGCGAGCAGATCGACCGAGCACCATTTGGCCTCGTTCAGCACGATGCTCTTCTTCAGCGGGCCGAACACCGCAACCAGGCGCTCGCCGATCAGGCGCGCAACGCCCGCCCCACGACGCAGCGCGAGCACCGACAGCACGTTGCCGAGCACATCGACCAGGGTGGCGGAATACGCGCGCTCGGCACGGTTCTCGTCCACTGCGATGCGCATCATCACGCGGTCGAAGCGCGTGATCAGCAGCCCGATCAGCCCGTAGCCCACCATCGCCACCACACCGACCAGCGGCGAGATCAGCCACAGCGCCACGATCGGCCCCACCAGACGCACGGTGTTCTGCAGGTAGATGAACTGGCTCTGCGCGAAGTCGTACAACGCGCTGGTGCTCTGCTGCACGCGGTGCGTGGTCTCGCCCGAGTGGTGACGCTCGTGCCAGGACAGCGGCGCCGCGAGCAGGCGCCCGACCAGCAGCGCCGACACGCGCTCGCGCACCTTGAGCGCGGCGTTGCGTTCGAGGATGCGGCCCGGCCCGTGCAGCAGCCAACTCGCGACGATCACCGCGAACACCATCGCCAGCCAGCGCGCGGCCTCGCTCATCGCCTCCAGCCCGCCGGCCTGGATCAGGTTGATCGCATTGCCGGCGAGCCAGGGCACGGCCAGCTTGAAAAGCTGCGAGGCCAGCAGCAGCACGAAGGCGAACAACAGCAGGTGGCGCGCACCGGCGGCGTGTTCCCACAGCGCGCCGTACAGCGCGCCGAGGCTGACCGGGCGCTCGGGCGCGGGCTGGGCCGGTGCGGCGGCGGGCGCGGCGACTGCATCGGCAGCAGTGTCAGTTGCGGAAGCTGGGTCAGACATGGCGAACTCCGGATCAGTCGGTGGAATCGGTCGCCGAGGCGGCCGGCACGGAATCGAAAAGGGAAATCTGCGCCGGGGCGACCTCGCCTGCGTCTTCGGCAAAACGTACGCCGACGCCGAGCAGACGCACCGGCAGCGGCTTGCGCCGATGCGCCTCGGCGAGCAGGCGCAGCCACACCGCGTCGTCGGGCGCGCTGCTGACGCATTCCGCGGTGGTGCGGCTGAAGTCGGCGAAGCGCACCTTGACGAAGGCCTTGTGCACCGGCGGGCGGTCGCGCGCGCGCTCGAAGCGGCGGTGGAAGTCTTCCAGCAGCGCCAGCAGGCCTGCACGGCAGGCATCGAGATCGTGCAGATCCGGCGTGTAGGTGGTCTCCACCGACAAGGACTTGCGCACGCGGTCCGGCTGCACCGGGCGCTCGTCGACGCCGCGGCACAGGTGGTGCAGGCTGGCGCCGAAGCTGCCGAATTCATGGGTGAGATCCGCCACGCTCCAGGCCCGCAGGTCGCCGCAGGTGTTCACACCGAGCCCGTTGAGCTTGGCCGCGGTGACCTTGCCGACGCCGAAGATCTTCTTCACCGGCAGCGCGGCGACGAAGGCGTCCACATCCTGCGGACGCACCACGAACTGCCCGTCGGGCTTGTTCCAGTCGCTCGCCACCTTGGCGATGAACTTGTTGGGCGCGATGCCGGCCGAGGCGGTGATGCCGACCTCGTCATGGATGCGGGCGCGGATCTCCTGCGCCATCAGCGAAGCCGAGCCACGGCAGCGGTCGACGCCGGTTACGTCCATGTACGCCTCGTCGAGCGACAGCGGCTCGACCAGCGCCGTGTAGTCGCGGTAGATGGCGAGGATGCGCCGCGAGGCCTCACGGTAGCGTTCGAAATCGGGTGGCAGCAGGATCAGTTGCGGACACAGTTGCAGCGCGCGCGCGGTGGGCATCGCGGAATGCACGCCGAAGGCGCGCGCCTCGTAATTGCAGGTGGCGATCACCCCGCGCGTCTCGGCGCGCCCACCCACCGCGAGCGGCCGTCCGCGCAGGCGCGGGTCGTCGCGCATCTCGACCGCGGCATAGAAGCAGTCGCAATCGCAGTGGATGATTTTTCGGGTGACGGGCATTACATCGCGATCGGCGCGGGTTGATGCGCAGCAGCATAACAAATGGCTCCCGCCGACATGCCCGCGCTCGCAGCGCAGTGCAGGAATAAGTCGCATCCGCGATGCATCTGGCGCTTCCGGCGGCGCGTCCTATATTGAAAAGGCATCGATCACTATTGCCCATTCCGGGCTGCAGACACTTGGGGACGATGGGACGAGCGAGGAGAGCGACATGAGCATTGCGAGCGGTTTCGCGCACGATCTCTTCATCAGCTACGCCCACGCCGACGACACGCCGAGCAGCGGGCGCACTGCCGGGTTCGTCTCGCAGTTCGTCAACGACCTGATGGCCGAGGTCGAGCGCAAGCTGGGCGGTGCGCTCGACGTCTGGTGGGACCACCACGACCTTGCCGGCAACATGCCGGTTTCACCCGAGATCGTCGAGGCGGCGTCGCAAGCGGCGGGCATCGTGGTCCTGGTGTCGCCCGCCTACCTGCGCTCGGAGTGGTGTCGCCGCGAACGCTCCACCTTTCTTCAGGCACTGCGCGCACGCGCACGCACCGGGGCGGTCTTCATCGTCTCGATCGAGAATCTCGCCCGCGAGAAACTGCCCGAAGAGTTCCAGGATCTCGTGGGCTACCCGTTCTGGCAGCAGCTCGACGACGATCGCACCACACGCCCGCTGCGGGTCGATTTCGAAACCGAGCGCCAGACCTACTACGACCGTCTTTGCAAACTCGTCCAGAACGTGGCCGACCACCTGGACGCGCTGGCAGCGCGCGCTCCCGAAAAGCCCGACGCGACTGACAAAATAGAGCGGGTTGGGGATGCCGACGCCCCCCGGGTCGTGCTTGCCGAGGTGACCGACGACCTGGTCCACCAGCGCGAGGACGTTCGGTCCTACCTCGAACAGCTCGGCTTCGTCGTCCTGCCGAAGCGCCGCTACTCGCGTGACGACCTGGCGCTGCACCGCACCCAG
>JBEOKH010000543.1:0-2867 GCA_040275625.1 Thauera sp.
ACAGTCCGTACCTTCACCACCCGCCACCATGGAATTTGAAATGAGAACTGCTGCCGAACTCGCCGAACCGACATCGGTTGGCGCCAAAATGCTATTATCCACGACTGGTTTGCACTGACGGTTTCCGCGTGCACGGGTTGTCGGGTTCGCGCGGGTGAGGCGAAGGCATCTTGAAGAAGACCCAGCCGCCGCCAGCCGGTCTTTAGCCATTTCGTCCTGCCCCACCTGTCCGGCGCACACGCGGTCAAATACGTCAAGATCGTCGAGACCAGGAATAGGCGCCGGAACTGCACCAAACGAGCGGCCCTGGTCAACGGAGCGAGCATGCGCTGACTGCTTACCGGTTCACATCCGGCTGCCTGGACACTGAGCACACCCTTCTTGCACATGAATATTGGTATTGTCGGTGGTGGCATCAACGGCCTGTGTTGTGCATGGCTTCTGCAACAGCGGGGGCACTCGGTGCGCCTTTACGAGCGTGATCAACTGATGGCGGCCACCAGCTCGATGTCGTCCAAACTGCTGCACGGCGGCCTGCGCTACCTCGAGAACGGTGAGTTCCGCTTGGTACGCGAAGCCCTGCGCGAGCGAGACGGCTGGCTCGCACGCGCGCCAGCCCTCACCCGCCCGCTGCGCCTGGTGTTGCCCATTTACAAGAACAGCCGCCGCCCACGCTGGATGATGGGAATGGGCCTCTTTCTTTATGATCAGCTCGCCGGGCGAAGCGCGCTGCCGCGCTCGCAATGGCTCACCGCCAAGCAGCTGTCAATGCGCGACCCGGCCCTTCAATCTGCCGGCCTGCTTGGCGGCTACGCGTTCTCCGACGGCCAGATGGACGACCACGCGCTCGGGCTATGGGTCGCCGAACAAGCGCGCTCTGCCGGCGCGGTCATCCTGGAGCATTGCGAAATCCGCTGCGTCGATGCAAGCGGCCGGATCACCCTGGATGACGGCTCCTGCAGGCAACACGACCGGCTGATCAACGTCTGTGGGCCGTGGGCGCAGCGACTTCTGGAAAAGAGCGGAATGGTGTCGCCCTATCAGCTGGATCTGGTTCGTGGCAGCCACCTGATCCTGAATCGACCGTGCCCGCAGGCCTATCTTCTCGAAGTCCCGGCGGAGCCCAGGGTGATCTTTGTTCTGCCGTGGAAGGACAAGACCCTGGTCGGCACGACCGAGGTGCGTCAAGGGCTGGACGCGCCGGTGCTTTGCGAAGAAGCAGAACGCACTTATCTGCTGGCGGTCGTTCGGCACTATTTCCCGAATCGAGACGGAGCGAATGAACTCATCGAGTCGTTTTCCGGCCTGCGACCGCTTCTCCGGTCGGCTTCCGACCCGGGGCAGGCGACACGCGAATACGCGCTTCATCGCGAGGGCGCCCTTATCAGCGTGTTTGGAGGCAAATGGACTACGGCCCGCGCGCTGGCGGAAAAGGTCTTGGCTTCCCTGCACTAACAGAAAATTACATGACATGAAACAGAGCATGCCGCTGCCTTTAGCGATAAGAAGCACCCCTTTGGCAATAGCGTCGACCGCAAGACACTCGAACGCCGATCTTCGCGACTGGCACCAGCGGGCGATGGTTCATCGCTCAGCCTCCTGTGCCAGCCGCAAGCCGGTCTGTGGCGTCAGCAGGGACACCGCAGCTACTGCAAGCGCGGGACGCCGCGATCAGCCGCTTCGTTCCGGTCGGCGGGCCTCTCTGTTCCTGGCCAGAGCTATGAGCTAATGTCCGTGCCTTCGTCTCGCGAGAAAGAATGAACAACAGTCTGAGTGCCATGACCTGGGGCCGTGCCTCAGCAGCATGCCTGGTGTCCGCGGCCTCCCCGTCGAACCCAATCCCGGGAGCACGGCTATTGCGTTTCGCGACAGATCGAGGACAATGCTCGGCTGTCCTTCACTGGCACACCGTGCACGCCTTGCCGTCCCGGCGTCGGTGCATGCTCGCCGAGACGATTTCCGGAAAGCGGCAGGAATCACGAAGGCCTACTCGGACTCGTTACCCTTGGCACGCTGACCAAGCGGCGGGAAGCGAGTCTGACGCGCAGGCGATCACGCATATGCCGTTGACCCGCCGATCATTCGAAGAATACAAGTTTTCCGTTCTGGACTAATAAACCATGAAAAAAACCATTCAAGGCAGGAAAATCCGCATCGGCGTTGTCGGTTGCGGCCGCATCGCCAAGAACCATTTTGCGTCCATTGACACGCATTCCGACAATCTCGAACTGGTGGCGCTATGCGATAACAATGCCGCAACGCTCAAGGCCCACCAGGAGCAATATCAGGTGCCGGGTTACGGGCGCCTCGATGACATGCTCGCCGCCGAGCAACTCGATCTGGTCTCGCTATGTACCCCGAGCGGCCTGCACCCTGAACAGGCCGTTATCGCAGCCCGGCACGGGGTGAATGTGATTACCGAAAAGCCGATGGCCACCCGGTGGCAAGACGGCATGCGCATGGTCAGAGCCTGCGACGACGCGGCAGTGCACCTCTTCGTGGTCAAACAGAACCGTCGCAATTCCACCTTGCAGCTACTCAAACGGGCGGTCGAAGAAAAGCGCTTCGGGAAGATCTACATGGTCGCGATCAATGTCTTCTGGACCCGCCCCCAGGAATATTACGACTCGGCCAAGTGGCGCGGTACCTGGGAACTGGACGGCGGCGCGTTCATGAACCAGGCCAGCCATTACGTCGACCTGATCGACTGGCTGATCGGGCCTGTCGATAGCGTTCATGCGATGATGGCGACCCTGGCCCGCGACATCCAGGTGGAGGATTCTGGTGTCATCAATATCCGCTGGCGAAGCGGCGCCCTCGGCTCGATGAACGTGACCATGCTCGCCTACCCGAAGAACCTTGAGGGT
>JBEOKH010000544.1:0-1600 GCA_040275625.1 Thauera sp.
TCGAACATTGCGTAGTAGGCACGATTGCAGGCGCCGTCCGCATCGCCTGCATCCAGCAGCACCTTGGCCGACAAGACAGCACGACGTGCTTTGGCCATCAGTTCGGCTTGATTCACAGGCGCACCCCTTCACGTGCGATGTTCTGCAACAGCCGGGGGTTCGAGTAGCGCTCGGGGTGCGCCCACTCTTCTTCCCAGACCGGCAGGGGCTGGACACGGATGCCTGTCTCGAGCAGGACATCGTAGGCAATGTCGTCCATCGCGAGCTTCGTGCTGACAAACTGTGCCGGCATGCCACGCAGCAGGACCGCGACATCTGCGTCGCTGTCTGTACGGTGGGTCTTCCGCGCACGGCTGCCGAACAGGAAAGCGCCGGCGTAGTCGTAGCTGCGCGCGATCCGCTCCAGGAAGAGGCGGCTCGCGGCAAGGGTCGCGCTGTCGATGTCGGTGGGCGAAGTCATGCAAGGATCTTAGGCAGAGGCCCCACTCGGGTCAAACTCGACGGTCAGGGCTTGAGCCTGGGCCTGGCTCTGGATGTGGGATGGCGGTGGCGCTGCCACCCAGGCCCAGCCTGCAGGACGTCAATCCCGCAAGAACACCTGCAGCAACTCGTTCAGGAATCGCCGCCCCTGCAGCGTCGGCCGCAACTGCCCTGCCGCCATCTCCAGCAGCCCGCGCTCGCGTGCCCGCGCCAGTTCATCGGTGACGGCCTCGATCGGCACCCCGGTACGCGCGGCGAACAGCTTGGCCGGCACGCCCTCGGTGAGGCGCAGCGCGTTCATCATGAACTCGAAGGGCAGCTCCGCCACCGAGACCTCGCGCGCTTCCTGGATGAAGTCGCCGCGCGCCGCGCCTTCGAGGTAGCGCCCGGGGTGCTTGTGGCGCATCTCGCGGCGGATGCCTTCATGGCTGGAGAGCTTGCCATGGGCGCCGGGGCCGATGCCGAGGTAGTCGCCGAAGGTCCAGTAGTTGAGGTTGTGGCGGCTCTGTTCGTGCGGACGGGCGAAGGCGGAGGTCTCGTAGTGCGCGAAGCCGGCTTGCGCGAGGCGGGCCTCGATCGCTTCCTGCATGTCGGCGGCAGTGTCGTCGTCGGGCAGCGGCGGCGGGTTGTGGGCGAAGGGCGTGTTGGGCTCGAGCGTGAGGTGGTAGCACGACAGGTGCTGCACGCCGAAGCCGATCGCGGTCTCCAGGTCGGCGAGCGCCATGTCCAGGGTTTGGCCGGGCAGGGCGTACATCAGGTCGAGATTGACGCGCTCGAAGTGTGTGCGCGCGGCGTCGATGGCACGCCGCGCCTCCTCGCCGCCGTGGATGCGGCCGATCCTGGCCAGCATGGCGTCGTCGAAGCTCTGGATGCCGAGCGACAGGCGATTGACGCCGGCGGCGCGGTAGTCGCGGAAGCGCCCGGCTTCGACCGTGCCGGGGTTGGCCTCCAGCGTGACTTCGGCGAGCGGATCGAGCGGCAGCAGCATGCGGATGCCGGTGAGCAGCCCGTCGAGCGTCTGCGCGGACATCAGGCTGGGGGTGCCGCCGCCGATGAAAACGCTGTGCACCCGCCGGCCCCAGACCTGGGGCAGGGCGTGCTGCAGGTCGGCGCGCACGGC
>JBEOKH010000545.1:0-3094 GCA_040275625.1 Thauera sp.
GGCCTCACTCCCACAGCGCGTGGATCACCCCCTACCGCGCAGCGGTTTAGTCCAAATTTTCTTTTTTAATCCGCGACTTATCTTCAGAAACGATTTTTGCTTACAGCGCAATATCCTGACGACTGAGCGAGGAGCAGCGATGAACGGCGTTGATCGCGTAGAGATGGAACCGGAATCCGGTCTGCAGCAGTACAAACGTGCATTGTCCCGATTCGCGACCGGAGTAACCGTCATGACAACCCTGCACAGCGCGCGGAAACCGGCCGGCATGACGGTAAATTCCTTCAGCTCGGTCTCGCTCGATCCGCCGCTGGTCCTGTGGAGCCTCGCGCTGAGCTCATCAATGTCCGCGCACTTCGAACAAGGCAAACACTTCGGGGTGAATGTCCTGGCGCGCGATCAGACCGCGCTGTCACGCCGTTTTTCGAGCAAGGGCGTCGATCGTTTCGCCGGTGTCCCGTGGTCTCAGGGAGAGAGTGGCGTCCCCCTCCTTGCCGATGCGCTGGCGACCTTCGAGTGCGTCGTGGAGGGCAGGTACCCCGCCGGAGATCACGTCATCCTTGTCGGCAGAGTCCTGCGCTACCGGGAGGCAGAGGGAGAGCCCCTGGTCTATCACTCTGGAGCGTACTGGCGAACCACGCTGCTCTGAGGCCGCCTCCGGTTCAGATTCAGGTTCAGGTTCAGGGTCAGGGTCAGGGTCAGGGTCAGGGTCGGCGGCGCAGTGGAAACGGCCGTGCTGCACCCGCTGCGCGAGGCGCTCGCCAAGCGCCGGCGGAGGGTGCGGTTCCGGTCGCCCCAGTACACCAGCGTCGGCTGCGTGATGCGGCGCACCATGGCGTTGGTGACGGTGTGGCGGCGGATGGTGTCGTCGGCCAGGTACTCGGCGATGAAATGCTGCTGCACGGTGGCGAGCACGGGCTGCAGATAATGCGCATGGCGTACGCGGATGACCTCGTCGGTCAGCCGCGCCGGATTGGCGAAGATGCGCGCCAAGCGCGCACGGACGGCGTCGAAAATCGGGTTGCAGAGCACCTCGAGCGAGCTCGGCAGGTTGCTCGCCCGGTCGGGCTCGGCGTCGCCGGGAATCGCACCCTCGTCAGGCGAGCAGCCCATCGTGGTGGTGAGCACCAGCGCGCGCACCTTCTGCGGACGGCACAGGGCGAGCTGCATCGCCACCCAGCCGCCCAGCGATTGACCTTCGAAGCAGGCTTGGCCGATGCCGAGCGGGTCCATCACATCGGTCACCTGGTCGCTCAGCAGCGGGATGACTTCGGGGTCGAAGCCCTCGGTCTGCGGGCGCCCCTGCCGAAGGGAGTCCAGCGCCACGACATGGAAGTGCGCGGCCAGCGCGGCTACAGATCCAACCGGCCAAGATAGTTGTCGCCGGCCAGTCGACCCGCGCCCCGCCTCGATGACGCGGGTGCGGTAGCGGCCCTGGACCAGGCGCACCTGGGCATGCAGCATGCTCGACGCAGTACGGGTCACGTACAGCGTGCGGTGGGGGCAAGGTCATCTCTCCTCGAGGTCAGGCTCGAGCGCAGGCTCAGCGCGCCTGTTACTTGCTGCCCGAGATCGGCCCGCGCAGGGTGCCATCGGACTTCTCCAGGCCGGAGGTCCATTCCGAGAAGATGTGCGACACGGCGTCGAAGCCCTGGGTCTCCCAGGCGTCGTCCACCATGTCCTCGGCGACGGCGTACACCCACGCACCGCCGACGAGGCTAACGAAGTGCCAGAAGCAGGCCGAGGAGATCAGGTGGCGGCCAGGGCCGGCGAAGGTCTTCCAGCCGAGGGCGTCGAGGTGCTGGCCACCGCCGATGAGCTCGTGGATGTCGCGCACCTTGAAAGCGAGCTGGTTGAAGCGCGCGCCCGGCTGTCTGGCGTTCATGAAGGACACATGGTGGTGGTTGCCCACCGGCGCGCAGCGCATGAAGATGCCGCGGTTGGCGTAGCGGTCGGAGACGATGAAGCCGAGGCGCTCGATGTAGAACCTGACCGCCTGCGTCATCGACGCCGATCGCGATGTGGCTGATCTCCTGCAGCCGGGCCGCCTCGTAGCGTGGCGCACGCGGCCGGGCTGACCGGGGGCGTTGTTGCGCGTGACCGGGTAGGTCGTCGGCCGCCGGCGGATGACGCGAAAGGCAAGGCCGATGCCGGGATCGTCACGGCTGTGCAGCACGCCCTCGTCGTCGAACCCGGCGGCGCGATCCTTGTGGCGTGGGGCGCCCCGGCGCGTCGCCGTTATGCGGCGTTTACATAGGCGCGGATGCCGGCGGCGATGAATTCAACCGCAAGCGCCGCGAGGACCAGGCCCATCAGGCGGGTCATGATGTTGAGCCCGGTGCGGCCGGCGAGCCGGCTGATCGGCCCGGCGAGACTGAAGGCGAACCACACCGCGGCGCCCATCACCACGCCGGCGCCGAGCAGCATCAGCACGGTGTCCGTGCCCTGGTCGGCATAGATGATCACCGTGCTCACCGTCCCCGGCCCGGTGAGCAGAGGAATCGTCAACGGCACCACCGCGACGTTCGCGCGCTCGGCGGCCTCGTCCGCCTCCTCGGGCGTGCTGCGGCTGGGTGCGGGTTGGGCGTTGAACATCGAGATCGCGACGATGAACAGCAGCGCGCCACCGCCGACCTGCAGCGAGGGTACGGTTATGCCGAACGCCGCCAGCAGGTACTGCCCGGCGATCGCCGTGACCGCGAGGACGAGGAAGGTCGAGAGCGCAGCGGTGCGTGCGGTGCGCCGGCGCTCCGCGGCAGACTGCCCCTGGGTGAGACCGATGAAAGCCGGGATCGCCCCCAGGGGGTTGATCAGCGCGACCAGCGTGATGAAGATCTTGGCGAATTCCATGCGATGCACTCCAGGCAGGGCGGGCGGGCAGTCCCGCCTTCGCCCCGCGCCACGCAGACTACGATGCCGGACCGCCGGCTGCAAATCCTCGCCTGCACGGAAGGCGCAGCGGCCGGGCACGGCGCGCTTCGGCACCCCGATCGTCCTGCTTGCGCTCGAGCGCGCGCGCGGAACGCTGCCTCGCTGGCCCGAGCGCGGCTCAAGCAGCAGCCGGGTCACCCGGCTGAGCGCGCCCGCCCTGCGG
>JBEOKH010000546.1:0-17613 GCA_040275625.1 Thauera sp.
ATTCGACGCTGCGGATGGAGCCGACGGCCGCATTCGCGCCTGCCGGCGCTCCTACATGGAATCGCCACACATTACCGCCCTCCCGCAGGAGCGCCGGAAGGCGCGAACGGTGCGGTATTCGACGCTGCGGATGGAGCCGACGGCCGCATTCGCGCCTGCCGGCGCTCCTACGCGGGTCACTTGCGCGCCGACTTCTTTCCTTCGCCTGCGAGCAGCGGGTGCAGGCCGGCCCAGACCGTGTCGACGATGCGCGGCTGCGCCTCTGCGGTGGGGTGGATCCCGTCGGGCAGGAAGAGCTCGGGGCGGTCGGCGAAGCCGTCCATCAGGAAGGGGACGAGCGGCACCTTCTTCGCCTCGGCCACGTCGGCAAAGACTTCCGCGAAGCGACGCGTGTAGGCCGGGCCGTAGTTTGGCGGCATGCGCATGCCGACCAGCAGCACGCGCGCGCGCGCCTGATGCGCGGCGTCGATCATCGTCCCCAGATTGTCCGCGAGCAGTTGCGGCTTGAGCCCGCGCAGGCCATCGTTGGCGCCAAGCTCCAGGATCACCAGCGTGGGCGAATGCTCGGCGAGTGCATCGGGCAGGCGGGTGCGGCCACCCGACGAGGTCTCGCCGGATACACTGCCGTTGACGACGACATGGCGGAACCCTTCGGCCTGCAGGCGCGTCTGCAACAAGGCGGGCCACTCCTGGCCCTTTTTCAGGCCGTAGCCGGCCGACAGACTGTCTCCCCATACCAGGATGGTGTCGGCGCGGGCGAGGGCGGCGAAAAAGAACGTGAAGGCGAAGGGAATGATGAAACGCAGCGGCATTGAGCTCTCCAGTCCGGTCATCGAGGTCGATGGCCTGTGCAAGCAGGTCACGCTGGCCGACGGCCAGGGCGAGCTGCAGATTCTGCAGGACATCCGTTTTGCCGTGGGCGCGGGCGAGTCGGTGGCGATCGTCGGCGCGTCCGGCTCCGGCAAATCGACCCTGCTGGGATTGCTCGCGGGACTGGACGTTCCCGCGCGCGGCACGGTGCGGGTACAGGGGCGCGACCTCTTCGCGCTGGACGAGGACGCGCGCGCGGCGTTGCGCGGCGAGTCGATCGGCTTCGTGTTCCAGTCCTTCCAGTTGCTGCCGGCGCTCACCGCGCTGGAGAACGTGATGCTGCCGCTGGAGCTTGCCGGGGCGGACGATGCACGCGCCATCGCCACGAAGTGGCTGCAGCGCGTGGGCCTGGGTAGCCGGCTCACGCACTATCCCAAGCATCTGTCGGGCGGCGAGCAGCAGCGCGTGGCGCTCGCGCGCGCCTTCGCGCCCGATCCCCACGTGCTGCTCGCCGACGAGCCTACCGGCAACCTCGACGCAGAGACGGGCAGGGCGATCATCGAGCTGATGTTCGCCCTCAATCGCGAGCAGGGCACCACGCTGATCCTGGTCACCCACGACGAGTCGCTCGCCCGCCGCTGCAGCCGCGTGCTGCGGATGGAGGCGGGGCAGCTGAGCGAGGCAGTGGTCGAGAACACAGGAATCACCGCCCTGTAGGAGCGGCGGAAGCCGCGAATGGGGTGCCGAGATCGACGTGGCCGATGGAAACGACGGCCGCATTCGCGCCTGCCGGCGCTCCTACGGGAGCCCACCGCCATGTAGGAGCGGCGGAAGCCGCGAATGGGGGGCCGAGATCGACGTGGCCGATGGAAACGACGGCCGCATTCGCGCCTGCCGGCGCTCCTACGGGGAGATCGCCGCCGTGTAGGAGCGCCGGCAGGCGCGAACAGGGCGGCGGGGCCCCTGCCTACTCGCCGCCCGGGCCGAACAGGTCGAGGATGCCGTCGAGCCCGCAGTGATCCAGGCAGCAGTGCGCCACATCACGCAGCACCGGCTTGGCGTGGAAGGCTACCCCGAAACCCGCTGCACGCAGCATCGGGATGTCGTTCGCGCCGTCACCCGCGGCGATCACCTGCTCGGGCTTGAGGCCGAGCTCGTCGCGCACGCGCTCGAGGTGCGCGGCCTTGGCTTCGCCATCCACCACGTCGCCGATGACCTTGCCAGTGAGTTTGCCGTCGAACACCTCGAGCTCGTTGGCCCAGGCGTAGTCGAAGCCGAGGCGCGCCTTGAGGCGCTCGGTAAAATAGGTGAAGCCGCCCGACACCAGCACGGTACGAATGCCCGCACGCTGCAGCCCCTGCAGCAGGCGCTCGGCGCCCGGGTTGAGCTGCAGGCGGTGCTCGAAGACCTCGGCGAGCGCACGCTCGGGCAAGCCCGCCAGCAGCGCGACCCGGCGCGCGAGTGATTCGCGGAAGTCGATCTCGCCCTGCATGGCCGCCTCGGTGATCGCCGCCACCTCGCGCTTGAGACCCTGCATGTCAGCGATCTCGTCGATGCACTCGATGTTGATCAGCGTCGAGTCCATGTCGGTGACGAAGAGGCCGAAGTCGCGGAGCTGGCAGCCTTCGGGCAGCCATACGTGATCCAGCCCGCCCGCCGCACAGGCCGCCACCAGCCCTTCGGCCGGCCTGGCGCCGAGCAGGCGGAACGAGCGCGGGGTGATCTGCTCCATCGCACGCGCGTCGACGAGTTTGGCGACGTTCTTCAGCGCGACGCTGTCGACGTCGTCGGCCAGCACCACAAGGTTCATGCGCGCCGCTCCCGGCCCGGCAGCACGTCGCGCAGCACGTCCGCCGACTTGCGGATCATCTCTTCGGTCGTCTCCCAGCCCACGCATGCGTCGGTGACCGAGCAGCCGTACTTGAGCTGCGTCAGATCGGCCGGGATCGGCTGGTTGCCGGCCTCGATGTTGCTCTCGACCATCAAGCCAACCACGGACTGGTTGCCCTCGCGGATCTGGTGCATCACGTCCTTCATCACCAGCGGCTGGTATTCCGGCTTCTTCCACGAGTTGGCGTGCGAGCAATCGACCACGATGTTCTTCGGCAGCCTGGCCTTGGCCAGCGCCTGTTCGGCCAGCGAGACCGAGACCGTGTCGTAGTTCGGCCGCCCGCCACCGCCGCGCAGCACGACGTGACCGTAAGGGTTGCCGCGGGTGCGGGTGATCGCCGACTGTCCCTCGCTGTTGATGCCCAGGAAGCTGTGTGCGCTGCCCGCGGAGATGATCGCGTTGATCGCCACGTCCATGTCGCCGTCGGTCGCATTCTTGAAGCCGACCGGCGTCGACAAGCCCGAGGCCATCTCGCGATGGGTCTGCGACTCCGAGGTGCGCGCACCGATCGCAGTCCAGGCGATGAGGTCGCCGTAATACTGCGGTGCGATCGGGTCGAGCGCCTCGGTGGCCGTCGGCAGGCCGAGCTCGCACACGTCGAGCAGGAACTTGCGCGCGCGCTCCATGCCCACGTCGATGCGGAAGGAGTCGTCCATGAAGGGATCGTTGATGTAGCCCTTCCAGCCGGTCGAGGTGCGCGGCTTCTCGAAATAGACCCGCATCACCAGCAGCAGCACGTCCGAGACCTCGTCGGCGAGTGCCTTCAGGCGCCGCGCATAGTCCAGCCCCGCCACCGGATCGTGGATCGAGCACGGCCCCACCACCACGAACACGCGCGGATCCTTGCGGTCGAGGATGTCCATCACCGCCTTGCGCCCCGCGACCACCGCGGCCGCGGCGCGCTCGGTCAGCGGCACGCGCGCCTTCACCTCATCGGGCGACGGCATGTGGTCGAAGGCGAGGACGTTGAGGTTTTCGGTCTGGGCGAGGGGCATTGCGGGGACTCCGGTTGCTGCCTTGAAAGCCTGCAATTGTAACGCCCGTGCCGGGGTGTGTCCGCGAAGATTTGCGGGCAGGAATGAAGGCACGACGCGCAAGGGTGGCGCGATCGGGACGCTACACCGCACCAGCCTTGCGGCGGTGCCCAGGTCGCTGCGGCAAGAGCCCCCGGCACGCGAGGAAGGATTTCCAAGGCCGGAAGAGCCACTCCCCCGATGCGATCTGGACATTCGAACTTCGGATGCTTCAATGATGAAGGGGCGCTCCGAGCCCGCGGGGAGAAGCGACATGCATGCCATCTCATTGGCCGGCCGCCGGGTGCTGGTCACGCAAGCCGAAGAGTTCATGGGCCCGGCGCTGTGCGCAGCGTTCGCCGCGGCGGAGGCGGAAGTCATCCCGGATCGAAGCGCGCTGCTGGAGCGGGGCCAGGGCCGCGCAGTCATCGACTCCGCCGGGCGGATCGACGTCCTGGTCCTCAACCTGGCCATCCCGGCGCCGAGCACGCCCGCCCACCAGATCTCGGACGGCGAATGGGAGGCCACCTTCGCCGCCCTGGTTCATCCCATGCGGGAGATGATCGCCGCCGTCCTGCCGCAGATGATCGAGCGCAAGGCGGGCAAGGTCCTGCTGATGGGCAGCGCGTCCGCCCTGCGCGGAATGGCCCTGCGCTCGAGCTACGCCGCCGCGCGCGGCGCGCAGCTGGCCTACATCCAGGCGGTGGGGGTCGAGGCCGCGCCGCATGGCATCCAGGTCAACGCCATCGCGCAGAACTTCGTCGACAACCCCACCTACTTCCCGCTCGAGGTCCAGGCCACGCAGGCGTTCAAGGACCGTTTGAAGTGGCAGGTGCCGCTGGGACGGCTGGTCTCGGCGGAGGAGGACGCGGGCTTCGCCGTCTATCTGTGCAGCGAGGCTGCGGACTGCTTCGTGGGGCAGGTGTTTCCGGTGTGCGGGGGGTGGGTGAATCGGTGAGGGGAAACCTGATAGAGGCCGTGTTTTCACGTGAGGGCTCGCCAGTGTCGTGGCCCGCCTGTTGCCATGGCTTGGCCAAATCCCCCCTGCTAAACCGGCGAATCGATCCTAAGATGATCCTGTGTCGCGCCATCGATCGGCAAGACCGGATGGTGCCACCGATACCTTCCACATGGCCGACGATGTCCGGCCGGTTGCGTCCAGGACCCGATTTCAGAGAGGAATCCCATGAATCGCTTTCCCGGGTTGTCGGCTGTACTGGCTTTCCTGTGCCTGATCGTCGCGCCCGTCGTGCTGGCCGACGAGATCCGGACACAGGCCGTCCACTTCGCCAAAGGCCACTCGTCCGCGACCATCGAGGGCAGTATCAAGGGCTACCAGACCGTCGACTACACCCTGCGTGCCAAGGCGGGGCAGAACATGAGTGCGACCCTGAAGACCGGCAATGGCGCCAACTATTTCAACGTGCTGCCGCCGGGCAGCGAGGACGAGGCCATCTTCGTCGGTTCGAGCGGCGGCAACGAATGGACAGGCACCCTGCCGGCCGACGGTGAATACAAGCTGCGTGTCTACCTGATGCGCAGTGCGGCACGACGCAACGAGACGGCCAGCTACACGCTGACCGTCACCGTCACCGGTACCCCCGAGGCAGCGGAATTGGGCGAGGCGCCGGCCAGCGATGCGAAGGTCAAGGGCACGCCTTTCCACGCCACGGGGCCGCTGCCGTGCACCCTGGGTAATGACAAACCCATGCAGTGCGAATTCGGCGTGATCCGCGGCGAGCCCGGCAATGCCGAGGTGCATATCACTCCGCCGGGGGGCCTGAAACGCGTCCTGACCTTCATGGGCGACAAGGTCACCACGAACCCCGGCGAGAAGGTCAAGGCAGTGAAACAGGGCTACGACTGGTCGGTCGAGGTCAATGACTACGAGCACTACACCATTCCCGAAGCGGTGATCTCGGGCGGCTGAGCGCAGTGTGGGAATGGATCGTGCTGGTGCAGACACCGGGGGCGAACATTCGCATGGATCTGCTATTACTCTGGCCGCTGCTGGCGCCCCTGACCATTTGGGCGGTGATCAAGCTGGGTTTCGCCCTCGTGATGCGGAGAAATACGCATGAAGAGTGCTAGCTCCCTCATCGCCGTTGCGACGACCTGCCTGCTGACTGCCTGCGCCACGCCCGAGGGACGCGGATCGGCGATGTCTCTTGCGGGCACCGAATGGCAGCTGCTTTCCATTCAGTCGATGGAGGATGCGCAAGGCACCACCCGCATCCCGCATCCGGAACGGTTTACCGTCCGCTTCGGTGCCGATGGCCGCGCGAGCTTCCAACTCGACTGCAATCGCGCCATGGCCAGCTGGAAGGCCACCCCGGCGACCGATTCGTCCTCGGGCTCGATCGAGTTCGGGCCGGTTGCCGCGACGCGCGCACTGTGCCCGCCGCCCAGCCTCGACCAGCGCGTCGCGCGTGACCTTGCCTACGTGCGCGGCTACCTGCTCGAGGACGGCAGGCTTTACCTGACCCTGATGGCCGACGGTGGCATCTACGAGTGGCAACCGGTGGAGCCTTGAGCAGATGCCGGCGCGCACGGGCAGACCTCGAGTACACCGCCAGGCGTATTCCACGCAGCCTCGGTCGGCAGTGAGTTCAGCAGAGCGGGAGAAGGCTGTTCAACGCATTTACGTTCAGTGACCAGTGGCCGGAAATCGCCACCGCCTGCGTCCAATCGGGGCGGCTCCCACGGCGACCCCGGCCACTGCATTCGCCCGATCTCGATCGACTCCGAGCGCAGCCTTTCGCGATCGCGTAGCATCTCCCCGCCCCCCGACCGGAGTTCCCCATGCCCGACCGCTGCGCCTGGTGCGGCACCGATCCGCTCTACGTCGCCTACCACGACACCGAGTGGGGCGTGCCCAACCACGACGACCGCCACCTCTTCGAGATGCTGGTGCTCGAGGGTGCGCAGGCGGGGTTGAGCTGGATCACCATCCTGCGCAAGCGCGAAAACTACCGTCGTGCCTTCGACCGCTTCGATGCCGACAAGGTCGCCCGTTACGCGGCGGCCGATGTCGCGCGCCTGATGGCCGACGCCGGCGTCGTGCGCAACCGGCTGAAGATCGAGTCGGCGGTGGCCAACGCGCGCGCGACGCTGGCGGCGCGGGAGCGCTTCGGGTCGCTGGATGCGCTGCTGTGGCGCTTCGCCGAGGATTCGCCGCCGGCCGCGCCGCCGCGCAGCCTGGCGGAGATTCCGGCGCAGACCGCGGCATCGCAGGCGATGAGCCGCGAGCTGAAGCGGCTGGGTTTCCGCTTCGTTGGGCCGACGGTGTGCTACGCCTTCATGCAGGCGGTGGGGATGGTGAGCGACCACGTCGAGGGCTGCTTCCGCCAGCGCGAGATCGCGTCGGGTCGCTGAGCGTGCTCATTCGCGGGCAAGCCCGCTCCCACGACGTCTTCGCGGTTGCGCTGCCTTAATGGATCCGGATGCGGGCTTTTCTCACGTCGTCGGGCGCTACTTCACCACGCCCCAGGCCTTGAGCCGGTTGTACGAATACTGCGCGGCATTGCCCTGCTGGCTCTGGCGCAGGTAGGCGGCGTAGTGCTGGGCGGCGGCCTGTCGGTTGCCCATGCCTTCGAGCGAGACGCCTTTCAGGAAGGTGATGCCGGCGTCGCCCGGGAGCAGGCGGTCGAAGCGGTCGAGGTTCTGGTAGGCGCGTGCGCCGTCGCGCTGTTGCAGGGCGAGCACGCCGGCGAGCTTGTAGGCCTGGGCTTCCTGCGGGTAGATCTCGCGCGCGTTGTCCGCGTAGTTCGCTGCCTTCGCGGTCTGGCCCTGGGCCTGCAGGCACTGGGCCATGCGCAGGTTGCTGGCGTAGTCGCGCGGGGTTTTCGTCAGCGCGGACTGGAATTCGGCCTGCGCCTTGGCGTACTGCTTGGCGGCCATCGCGGTCTCGCCGTTCTTGCAGGCGTCGATGGTGGGGCGGATGCGGCGCAGGCCGGCGGTGCTGTCCATGAAGCGCTCGCGGCGCGCATCCAGGCTGTTGCTGATGCGGTAGCGCGAGTCGGCGGCGGCCTGCGCGGCCTGCATGCGCTCGCTGCTCATGGGGTGGGTGGAGAACATCGTCTGCAGCAGCGACGGGGTGGATTTCTCCTCCGTCACCAGCAACTGATGCAGGCGCACCATGCCAGTGGCGGGGTAGCCGGCCTTGACGAGGTATTCCTGGCCGAGGGCGTCGGCTTCGCGCTCGTGCTCGCGCGAGTAGCCGGCGAGCAGCGCGCTGGCGCCGATCTGGCTGCCGATGCCCACGAGCCCGCCCCAGTTGGAATCCTGCGCCGCGACGTTGAGGCCGGCGATGGCCGCCTGCGCGACCATGTTTTGCCCCTGGCGCTGGGCGGCGTGGCGGGCATTGACGTGGCCGAGCTCGTGACCGAGCAGGGCGGCGAGCTGCGCTTCGTCGTCGAGGTCGGCGAGGATGCCGCGCGTCACACCCATCGCACCGCCGGGGAAGGTGTAGGCGTTGACGTAGTTGGCGTTGAGCACGCGGTAGGAGTAAGGCATCTGCGGGCGATGGGTGAGCAGGCCCATGCGCTGGCCGATGCCGGCGACGTAGCCGTTGACCGATTCGTCCTGGATGGCGCCGAGGTCCTGCGAGAACTGGTGCGGCGCGACCTGTGCGTCGGTCTGCTTCTCCTGCGCCTCGCTCATGCCGACGAGGATGGTCTCGCCGGTGACCGGGGAGGTGGCGCAGCCCGACAGGCCGGCCGCCGCGCCCGCGCCGAGCAGCCACAGCGCCTGGCGGCGGGTGATGCGGTTGCGTTCGAGGCTGCGGGCGAGTTCGTCGAAGAAGCTCATGGCATTCGCTCGTCGAAGGACATGCGGGGATTGTAGCGGCGCGGAGGAAAGGTCTGGGGCAGGGCGGAGGCGATGGCGGGGGTGGAGAGGCTGAATCGCGACTCGCGTCGCTCCCACAAGACCCGCCGCACCCGACTCGCGTCGCTCCCACAAGATCGGCCGCACCCGACCGCGTCGCGGCCCTGCTGTAGGAGCGACGCGAGTCGCGATCGGGCGGCTGGGCTACGATGGGCGTCGATGGGGACGGAGGCGCTGCAATCGCGACTTGCGTCGCTCCTACGGCACGCCAAGCGGTGATTTGGAAGAGCGACGCGAGTCGCGATCGGCCGGCGTGCCGGGGATTTGTAGGAGCGACGCGAGTCGCGATCGGGCGGTGGAGCGGGAAGGGGTGTCGGCGGGACGGAGCGGCGGCAATCGCGACTTGCGTCGCTCCTACGCATCGGCTGCGCGCTACAGCCACCTTGCCTTGCGGAAGCGCCACCACAGGAAGGTGCTGGCGCTGACGATGATGCCGAGGCCGGCGAAGTAGCCGTACTCCCACTCCAGCTCGGGCATGTGGTTGAAGTTCATGCCCCAGATCCCGGCGAAGGCGGTGGCGACGGCGAAGATGCCGGCCCAGGCCGCCAGGCGTTTGCTGACCTCGGTCTGGTCGATGGTGACCAGCGAGATGTTGACCTGGATCGCGGTGCCGATGGTCTCGCGAATGCTTTCGAGCGAGGCGTTGATGCGCGCGAGGTGGTCATAGACGTCGCGGAAATAATGCCGGCTCTTGGCGCAGACCTCGGGCACGCGCCCGCTGTGCAGCTTGCCGGCGGCCTCCATCAGCGGCAGCACCGCGTGCTTGAGCAGGGTGACCTTGCGCTTGAGGCGGTACAGGCGGCGGATGTTGGTATTGCCCGCGCCCTTGGTGAAGATGCGATCTTCCAGCGCCTCGACCTCGGTCTCGAGCTTCTCGATGAGCGGGAAGTAGCGATCCACCACCGCGTCCATCAGCGCGTAAAGCACGTAGCCCGGGCCCTTGGCGAGCATCTTCGACTCGCGCTCGCAGCGCGCGCGCACGCCGAGAAAGTCCTGCGCGTGGTTGTTGCGAATCGACAGGATGTAGTTGGTCCCGACGAAGACATGGACCTCGCCGACCTCGAGCTTGCCTTCGCGCTCCTCGATCAGGTGCATGACCACGAAGAGCTCGTCGTCGTACTCCTCGACCTTCGGGCGCTGGTGACGGTGGTTGGCGTCCTCAATGGCGAGCTCGTGCAGGCCGAACTCCTCCTTCATCACCGCCAGTTCCTCGGCGGTGGCGTCCTTGAGCGCGACCCAGACGAAGGTCTCTGGCTGCTGCAGGTAGTCGCTGATGTCCGGGACCGGGATGTCGGCGAGCTTGCGGCCGTGCTGATAGGCGATGCAGTTGATGATCATGGTTGCCGTCCGTCGCTTACGCTTTCACGCCATCGGCCTTCACCGGATCAGGCCTTGACCGCGTCAAGAAGATCCTTCACCGCCTTCACCCGGTCCTTCAGGTTGGGCAGGCTGGCGCGGCGCACGAGCTTCTCCGGGCCGGCCATCTTGGTGCTGCGATCCTTCTGGATCAGGAAGATGACCTTCACCGGGTCGATCGGCGCGTCCTTGGCGAACTGCACGCTGATCTGCGCGTCCGAGGCGTCGAGCTTGTGCACGCCGTAGTCCTTCACCAGCATGCGCAGGCGGTGGGTCTCGATCAGCGCGGCGGTCTGCGGCGGGACCTCGCCGAAGCGGTCAATGAGCTCTTCCTGCAGCGCGCGCAGGTCTTCTTCCAGCTCGCAGTTGGCCAGGCGCTTGTAGAGCGTGAGGCGCTCCTGCACGTCGGGGCAGTAGTCGGTGGGCAACAGCGCCGGGGTGTGCAGGTTGATCTCCGACACCACCTCCAGTGGCTGAGTGAGGTCGGGCTCCTTGCCGGCCTGCAGGTCCTTGACCGCGCGCTTCAACATCTCGGTGTACAGGCTGAAGCCGACCTGCTGGATCTCGCCCGACTGGTTCTCGCCGAGCACCTCGCCGGCGCCGCGGATCTCGAGGTCGTGCATCGCCAGGTAGAAACCGGAGCCGAGGTCTTCCATCATCGCAATGGCTTCGAGGCGCTTTTGTGCCTGCGCGCTCGGCTTGGCGCCGGGCATGGTGAGCAGGTAGGCGTAGGCCTGGTGGTGGCTGCGCCCGACGCGGCCGCGCAACTGGTGCAACTGCGCCAGGCCGAAGCGGTCGGCGCGGTTGATGAGGATGGTGTTGGCGGTGGGGATGTTGATGCCGGTCTCGATGATGGTGGTGCACAGCAGCAGGTTGGCGCGCTGCTGGGTGAAGTCGCGCATTACGCGCTCGAGCTCGCGCTCGGGGAGCTGGCCGTGGCCGACGACGATGCGTGCTTCGGGCAGCAACTCCTCGAGGTCGTCGCGCATGTTGTCGATGGTGTCGACCTCGTTGTGCAGGAAGTACACCTGGCCGCCACGCTTGAACTCGCGCAGCACCGCCTCGCGAATCAGGCCGCGGCTGGACGGGTGCACGAAGGTCTTGATCGAGAGCCGCTTCTGCGGCGCGGTGGCGATCACCGAGAACTCGCGCAGGCCCTCCATCGCCAGGCCGAGCGTGCGCGGGATCGGGGTGGCGGTCAGGGTCAGGATGTCGACCTCGGAGCGCAGTTGCTTGAGCGACTCCTTCTGGCGCACGCCGAAGCGGTGCTCCTCGTCGATGATCACCAGGCCGAGGCGCTTGAAGACGACGTCCTTCTGCAGCAGGCGGTGGGTGCCGATGATGATGTCGACCTTGCCTTCTGCCAGTAACTGCAGGGCTTCGGTCTGTTCCTTGGCGGACTTGAAGCGCGACAGCTCGGCGATCTTGATCGGCCAGTCGGAGAAGCGGTCGGCGAAGGTCTGGTAGTGCTGTTCGGCGAGCAGGGTGGTCGGGCACAGCACCACGACCTGCTTGCCGTCGGCCACCGCGATGAAGGCGGCGCGCAGCGCGACCTCGGTCTTGCCGAAGCCGACGTCGCCGCACACCAGGCGGTCCATCGGCCGGCCGGACTTCATGTCGGCGACCACCGCGTCGATTGCAGCCTGCTGATCGGGCGTGGTCTCGAAGCCGAAGGCCTCGGCAAAGGCTTCGAGGTCGTGCTGCTTGAAGTCGAAGCGGTGGCCGGGGCGCGCGGCGCGCTGGGCGTAGAGCGCGAGCAGCTCGGCGGCGGTGTCGCGCACCTGCATCGCGGCCTTCTTCTTGGCCTTCTCCCATTGGCCGGAGCCGAGGCGATGCAGCTCGATCGCGTCCGGGTCGGCGCCGGCGTAGCGGGTGATCACGTGCAGTTGCGACACCGGCACGTAGAGCTTGTCGCCGCCGTTGTATTCCAGGTGCAGGAACTCGGTGTCGCCCTCGCCGAGGTTCATGTGGAGGAGGCCGAGGTAGCGGCCGATGCCGTGCGAGACATGCACCACCGGGTCGCCGACCTTGAGTTCCGACAGGTCGCGCAGCCAGCCTTCCATGGTGGCGGCCTTGCGGCTGTCGCGGCGGGCGCGGCTGCGGCCGGTGGCGGCGTAAAGCTCGGTCTCGGTGAGCACCGCGAGCTTCGCCGCAGGCAGCACGAAGCCGCGCGCGAGCGGGGCGACACCGAGCGCGAGGCGCGCATCCGAATCGAGGAAGGCGCCGAAGTCGGCGCTGGCCTCGGGGCGGACATCGTATTCGGCGAAGAACTCGGCCATGGTCTCGCGCCGCCCGGGCGAATCCGACAGCAGCAGCACGCGGCCGTCGAAGCCGGCTATGAAGGCCTTCAACTTGTGCAGCGGGTCGGTGGCCTTGCGCTCGACGGCGACCTCGGGCGGGGTCAGGGCGAGCGCGTCGGCAGCCTCACCTATGGCCTCGGCGGCGATGGTCAGGCGCGGCAGGTTCTTCAGCGCCAGGAAGAAGGCCTCGTCAGTCAGGAAGAGCTGCTCGGGCGGCAACACCGGACGGGTGCGGTCGCCCTTGAGCAGGTCGTAACGCGAGCGCGTGTCCTTCCAGAACTCGGCGATCGCCGCCGGCACGTCGCGGTGCAGCAGCACCGGGGTGTCGGCGGGCAGGTAGTCGAGCAGCGTCGCGGTGTCGTCGAAGAACAGCGGCAGGTAGTACTCGATGCCGGCCGGGGCGATGCCGTTGGTGACGTCCTTGTAGATCGCCGCGCGCGTCGGGTCGCCCTCGAAGAGCTCGCGGAAGCGGCTGCGAAAGTGCGTGCGCCCCTTGTCGTCGAGCGGAAACTCGCGCGCCGGCAGCAGGCGGATCTCCTTGGTGGGATACACCGTGCGCTGGGTGTCGGGGTCGAAGGTCTTGATGCTCTCGACCTCGTCGTCGAAGAGGTCGATGCGGAAGGGCAGGGGCGAGCCCATCGGAAACAGGTCCACCAGCCCGCCGCGCACCGAGAACTCGCCCGGACTCACCACCTGGGTCACGTGCGCGTAGCCGGCGAGCGCCATCTGGGCCTTGAACTGCTCCACATCCAGCTTCTCGCCCTGCTTGAGGAAGAAGGTGTAGGCGGCGAGAAAGCCCGGCGGCGCCATTCGATACAGCGCGGTGGAGGCGGGCACCAGCACGATGTCGGTCTCGCCGCGGCTGATCGCGTAGAGCGTGGACAGGCGCTCGGAGATCAGGTCCTGGTGGGGCGAGAAGCTGTCATAGGGCAGGGTCTCCCAGTCGGGCAGCAGGTGGGCGCGCAGCCCGGGCGCCACCCACGCGATCTCGTCGTGCAGGCGCTGGGCGTCGAGCGGGTTGGCGGTGATCACCACCAGCATGCGCCCGCGGCCGGCGAGCTGAGCGATGGCGAGCGCGTCGGCCGAGCCGGCGAGCGGCGCGAGGTCGAGGCGGGCACCGGGCTTGGGCAGCTTCTGCGTGGCGAGGCGGGCGAGGAGGGCGTCGAAGGAGAGGGACATCGTGATTTCGTGGGCGTCAGCCGGTTGCGGCGGGTGTGCTGGATGAGGGCGCGTCGACAAATCGGCCGGCGGGGGGCGGAGCGGCAAAGTGGGAATTATCGTTCATCCCGGCGCAGGGCGGCGAGCGGCACGATGGCGCCGGAGGACGAAAAGCTCGCGGCCTGCGCCGCCCCTTCACCGCGTCGGTTCCTGTCGGAGCGCCGGCAGGCGCGAACGGGGCCGTTCAACGACGCCACGCGTATCGACCGCTGCATTTGCGCCTTCTGGCGCTCCTGCAGGGCGTGCGCGTCACGGGCTGGCTCGGGGGCCTTCCGCGTGTCACGCGCGCAATTCACAGGCCGATGTCTGCACGGACGGCGGCGGCGCGAATGGATCTTCTGTAGGAGCGCCGGCAGGCGCGAACGGGGCCGTTCAACCACGCCACGCGTATCGACCGCTGCATTTGCGCCTTCTGGCGCTCCTTACGGGGCGTGCGCGTCACGGGCTGCCTCGGGGGGCTTCCGTGTGTCACGCGGGGCGTTTTCAGGCGCTTGTCTGCACGGACGGCGGTGACGCGAAGCTTGCCGAATAGGCACTGGCGACCGCTCGACTGCGGTCACCGGTCAGTACTGGCTGGGCCTGGTCGGCAACCGATGCTTCGAACTCGCGGCGTGCGATCTCCATCCGCGCCTCGCTCGCCATGCGTGCGGCTTGCGCTGCGACCTGGCGATCCTGGCCGGAGGGTTCGGCGGGCGCGAGTGCTGCGGCGCGGATGCGCTCGGCCTTGGCGAGGCTCGCCTCCGGCGTGCGCGCGGGCGAGGTGTCGATGCCGACCTCACCGCCAATCGCGTAACGCTGGCCGTCAGGACCGGTCTCATAGGTGTAGCGGGCGCCGCGGGTGACGAGCCCGGCACCGGCGGCGACATGGGCCATCTCGTGGGCACGCACCTCGCGGTCGCGCGCCTTCAACTCGCCGATCTGCTGGCGTTCGGATTCGGAGAGTTGGGTATCCGCACCCCTGGCCGACCGAGGTGCGGCGGCCCGGCCGGATTCCGGCGCGGCCTGATCGCTTCCGGCAGGCGCCTCAACGCGATCGGTTGCGCCGGACAGACGAGCCCCGGCGAGCGCCGCCGCGTGAAACCAGGCTGATCCGCCACCACCGACTGAGGATATCGACATTGCGCCCAGGCACCTCGGCTCGGCGCGCCCGGAGCAGGAAGATCCGCGCGCGGCCAGTTCTGACTGCAAACGCGCTTATTCTACCTTCGCGCGCTGTTCAGAGCCCAGGTGCTGCTCGAGCCAGGTCGTCACCGCGCGCGCCTGCAGCATCTCGTGCTGACGGGCGTCGCCGGTGTCGGGCAGGACGAGCCAGTGCCGCGGCCCGGTCACCAGCGAAAAGGCCTTCTCGAGCATCGCGCTTTCCGGGCCGCCGGGGCTGACGATGAAGCGCACCGGGCAGCGCAGCATGCGCAAGGGTTCGGCGCCGGCGAGGTCGGCGCGGCCGTCGATGCAGGCGATGGCGGCGAAGGTTTCGGTGGCCTTCACCGCGGCCCGTATCACCGCCGCGCACCCGGTGTCGCGGGCAACGAGGCCGATCTGCAGCGCGGCCAGCGGCGGCTGGTGCGCAGCCCACTCGGCAGCGGCAAGAATGCGCGCGGTGAGGCGCGGGATGTTGAACGGTGCGTCGGGGTCGCGCGCGACCTCATGACGAGTCAGCAGGTCGAGGCGGATGGTCGCGAAGCCGCGCGAATGGAGGGCGGCCTCGACCGGCCTGGGGGCGTTGTCGAGCGCGGGGTGCCCGCTCGACTGGGGCAGGATGGCGAGCGCACACACATCGGGTGCGTGCGAGAGCAGGCCGTCGAGCCACACACCGTGGGCGGGGATGCTGATCAGGGTGTTTCGCAGTTTCACGTCGGGAGTCGTTTGTTCAGGCGCCGTGACGATGGATGGCGACCGGGATGCGGCGTGCGCCGAAGGCGTCGTCGACCGCGGCGCCGACCGCGCCGAAGCGGCCGGCGAGTACAGCGCCGCAGCGCGGGCAGGCGCCCTCGATGGTGAGGTGATAGCGGCGGATCTCGTACCAGTCGCGCACGATCAGGGTCTCGCCGCAGTTTGCGCACTGCGTGGTGTCGCCCTCGGGGTCATGCACGTTGCCGGTGTAGACATGGTGCAGGCCGGCGTCGAGCGCGATGCGGCGCGCGCGGGCGAGCGTGGCCGGCGGCGTGGGCGCGATATCGTCCATCTTGAAGTCGGGATGGAAGGCGCTGAAATGCAGCGGCACGTCCGCCCCGAGTTCCTTTCGTACCCAGTTCGACAACGCGGTGAGTTCGCTGTCGGAGTCGTTTTGGCCGGGGATCAGGAGCGTGGTGAGCTCGACCCAGACGTCGCTGTCGTGCCTCAGCCACACCAGGGTGTCGAGCACCGGCTGCAGATGCGCGCCGCACAGTTTGACGTAGAAGTCGTCGGTGAAGCCCTTGAGGTCGACGTTGGCCGCGTCCATGCGCGAGAAGAAGTCGTGGCGCGCGCCTGCGCCGATGTAGCCGGCGGTCACCGCCACGGTCTTGAGCCCGCGCGCATGGCAGGCGTCGGCGGTGTCGATCGCGTACTCGGCGAAGATCACCGGGTCGTTGTAGGTGAAGGCGACGCTGTGGCAGCCCCAGCGCAGCGCGGTGTCGGCGATCTCGGCGGGCGAGGCCTGGTCCATCAGCGTGTCCATGTCGCGCGACTTGGAAATGTCCCAGTTCTGGCAGAACTTGCACGCCAGGTTGCAGCCCGCGGTACCGAACGAGAACACCTTGCTGCCCGGGTAGAAGTGGTTGAGCGGTTTCTTCTCGATCGGGTCGATGCAGAAGCCCGAGCTGCGCCCGTAGGTGGTGAGCACCATTCCGTTGCCTGCGCGCATGCGCACGAAGCAGGCGCCACGCTGGCCGTCGTGCAGCTTGCACAGGCGCGGACACAGGTCGCACTGCAGGCGACCGTCTGCGATGCGCTGCCAGTAGCGCGCGGGGAAGTGGCTGCCGGGGTCGTGGCTGCCGACCTTGCGGGCAGGCTCGGGTGCGATGTTCATCAGGCCTCCTGTTCGGTCTCCTTCCATTTCTGCACGTGGTAGCGCGCGGCCATGAGCTCGACCACCTCGCGATTGGTCGGCAGGCCGGCCTTGTGCTTGAGCGCGGCGAGGAACTGGCGCGGTTCGGGCAGCTGTTCCCACACCTGCGGCAGGAAGGTGGCGCTCTGGCAGCCGGAGAAGATGATCAGGCCATCCTCGCCGGGGCGAAGCTGCGCGAGCAGCTCTTCTTCGCCGAAGAAATCGAGGAACTCGGGCTCGGACAGTACCGACACCTCGATCGCGAGCGAATCGAGTTCGTCGGCCGTCACAGGCGGGAAGCGCGAGTCTTCCAGCGCCGCCGCGACCGCATTGTGGACGACGTCGTCGCCGAGCGTGCGCGAACGGCGCAGGCTGCCGATGCAGCCACGCAGCTCGCCGCCCCTGGACAGGGTGATGAAGGTGGCACCCTTTTCGTGCAGGCGCGGATCGTCGGGAATGACCGGCGCGGGGCCGCGACCGAGACGGTGGGCGATCGCCGCGCGGGCGAGCTGGAGGACGGCAGTGCCGAAATCAGTGACGGGCATGGCTTTGGGGTTCCGCTTCACAAAAGGCGATGCTGGTGTAGCCGACGACCTGCGAGCGGTCGCCCGCAGTGTCGCCGGAGTTGCGCAGGTCGAGCAGATGCGCCTGCAGGTGGTGCTGGCGGGCGGCGATCAGCAAGCCGTTGATCGGGGTGGCGCCGCACGCCTGTTCGTGGTCGAGTCCCGCGCGCAGTTCGAGCACCTGCTCAACCGCGGCGCGGTCGGACCATTGCGCCTCGCGGTAGCCGAGATAGTGCGACAGATCGGAGCTGATCAGGATCAGTGTCTCGGGCCCGCCCCACAGGCTTTCGATCAGGTTCGCAGTGGCCTGCATCGACATGTCGCCGACCAGCACCGGCACGATCTCGAAGCGCTCGAGGCAGACCTGCAGGAAGGGCAGTTGCACCTCCAGGCAGTGCTCCAGGGCATGCGGGTGGTCGTCCACCACGACATCGTCACGCGCTTGCAGTGCGAGCCAGTCGGCCCGTGACAGCGGCACTTCGCCGAGCGGCGTGGCGAAAGCCTGTGCCGCCGGCAGCGCAAAGCCGCGCACCGCCACACGATGGGTGGG